>DATCFS010000208.1:0-4652 GCA_036509375.1 Acidimicrobiales bacterium | reverse complement strand
CGCTAAGTTGTTCGATGTTGATGGACCTCGTCACCGAAGCGGAGTTCCCGCCCGGGGTGTTCAACGTCGTGCAGGGACTCGGTGCCGAAGTCGGCGCCGCACTGGTCACTGACGCTCGGGTGCGACGGATCTCGTTCACCGGTTCACCGGAAACGGGCCGACTGATCGGCGAAGCGGCCGCCAAGAACATCGTGCCGTTCACGGCCGAGTTGGGCGGCAAGGGCCCGTTCCTCGTCTTCGCCGACGCCGATCTCGACGCCGCGGCGCAGAAGGCCGCGGTCATGTTCGACGACGGCGGTCAGGTTTGTCTCGCCGGCACTCGACTCCTCGTAGAGTCGTCGGTCCGTGACGAATTCGTCGCTCGCTTCGAGGCCGCCACGACACAACACGTCTCGGGCGACAGTCGCGACGCCGCGACAACCCTCTCGCCCCTCATCCACCCCGATCACCTCGCGCGGGTCGACGGGTTCGTTAGTCGCGCCCGCGACCACGGCGACCGGATTGTCTTTGGCGGCCAGCGCGAGGGGCCTGACGGCCTCTGGTACGAACCGACGTTGGTCGAACCGGTGTCGAACGACTCGGAGATCGTCCAGCGCGAGGTCTTCGGGCCCGTCCTGACGTTGCAAACCTTCGCCGACGAGGCCGAGGCCGTGGAGCTGGCGAACTCGACGAAATACGGACTCTCGGCCATCATTTACACCTCGGATGAGAGACGAGCCGAGCGGCTCGGCGCGCAACTTCGTGCCGGCACCATCTGGGTGAACTGCTTCCTCGTGCGCGACCTTACGGCGCCGTTCGGTGGGACCGGCATTAGCGGCATTGGTCGTGAAGGCGGCGACTTCGCCCTCGACTTCTATTCAGATTTGAAAACACTGCAGATTAAGGAAGGAACGACCCATGGGTGAAATCGTCGGTGCGGGACTTCTCGCACACGTGCCAACCATCGTGCTTCCCGACGAACTTCGTCGAGAACTCAACAACGGCAACGAGAGCACGCTCTATAGCGGACTCCACCAACTTCGACGTGAGGTCTTCGACCTGCTGAAGCCCGATCTCGTGCTCGTCTTTGACAGCCACTGGTTCACGACCGTCGAATTTGTCGTGACCGCCGCCGAGCGCCGGATGGGATTCTTCACCAGTGAAGAGTTGCCGAGGGGCATGTCGAGTGTCCCCTATGACATGCCAGGCAGTCCCGCGTTCGCACGCCTCGTTGGCAAGATCGCCGACGAGACCGACGACTGTTGGATTACGCCCATTGACAATGAACATCTGCCCGTCACCTACGCGACGCTGAACTTCCTCTCATTCCTCCAGGGTCCCGAAGCGTGGGCCTCCATCGGGGTCTGTCAGACCGCGGAGAGTCGAGACTTCGAAACCGTCGGCAAGGTCGTCGCCGAGGCCGTTCGCCAGAGCGACCTGCGCGTCGTACTGCTGGCGTCCGGTGCCCTCAGCCACACCTTCCACAAACTTCGCAATCTCCGTAGTCACGAAGCAGCGCCCGAAGAGAACATCTACTCCGACGACGCCCGTAAGTGGGATCACCGCGTCATCGATGCCTTGGTGCGCGGCGATCACGCCCAGGTAGTCAACGAGATGGATCAGTTCATGACGGTTCGACCCGAGGGGCACTTCGCGCACTACCAAATGATGGTCCACGCGCTCGGCGGGGCCGAGTGCACGGCACCGGGCCGGATGTATTCGCAGTACGAGAACTCCATTGGCACCGGTCAGGTCCACGTATGGTTTGACGAGCCGGCGAACGGTTGGACGGGACCACGGGCATGACCTTTACAGGATTACCTTTTCCACGCACCGCGTCGGGCGACGCCTCGATACTGCCGCCCGCTCCGTGGCACTACTCGGGCGATCTCCTCACCGTCGAGTACCGGACCGATCCGGCGAACGTTCGCGCGGTGTTGCCGCCCGACGTTGAACTGGCACACGACGACGAGGACCCGGGCGCCGTTGCGTTCATGTGGGCCGACTGGCAGAGTTGCGGTGACGACCGCGAAGAGTTGTTGGATCCGGTGCGTTCGCAGTACAAGGAGTCGTTCGTGGTGGTGCGTTGCCGCTACGCGGGCCAGCTCTACAGTCGCTGCGTCTTCATCTGGGTCGACAAGGACTTCGCGTTGGTGCGGGGCTACGTGCAGGGCTACCCGAAGAAACTCGGCTCCATCCACCAGACCCGACCCATCACCGTGGGTAGTGCCGGACCGCGCCTCGAAGCCGGCGGAAAATTCGGGATGACCCTCGCCGCCGCCGACCGCCGCCTCGCCAACGCGACCGTGACGCTTCGCGAGCTGGCAGCGAGCAACGGTTTCGTCAACGGGCACGCCATGCTGCACCACCGTTGGTTTCCGCGCATTGAACTCGACGGCACCGATTCCCTGGACGAGGTCGTCACGATGTCGGGCGTCAACCTCGACCTCGGTCCCGTGTGGACGGGCGACGCCACGCTCGAACTGCTCGACTCGCCTACCGAAGAGTTAACCCGCCTCGCGCCTCGCGAAATAATCGGCGGCTATTTCCGATCGGTCGGTACGACATTCGCCGGAGGAACGACCCTGCGAGTGAGTTCGTGAGCCGTCGCATTGGTTCAGCCTCGCCCGCGGTCGTGCTCCAAGCGGAGAAGGACATCAAGGCGCGGCTAAAGGGTCAGCACTTTGACTTCACCGCAATGAGCGCCATCTCCAACGTCTACCGCGCCGGTACGGCCGTGCGAAACCATATGGAACGAACGGTCCTCGCCGAGTACGACCTCAGCTGGGTCGCCTTCACCGTGCTCTGGATTCTCTGGATCTGGGATACCCAAGAGACCGGGCACGTTGCCGACGAGGCCGGCGTCACCAAAGGGACGCTGACGGGCGTCATCAAGACTCTCCAGACTCGTAAATTGATCCGCCGACTCCCCCACAAGGACGATCGGCGGCGGGTTTCCATCGAGCTCACGCCCTCAGGTGAACGCCTGATTGAGACGCTCTTCCCGAAGTTCAATCAACACGAGCGCGTCGCCGTCGAATCGCTGACCGCGAGCGAGCAACGCGAACTGGCCCGACTGCTCCGCAAGGTCTCTCACGGGATTGCCAGTTCCTCCAACGACTGAAGTGCCATCACCACTGTCGTCAATGCGTCGTCGGCGCACGGTACGCGCGTAACGACTACCGGTCCGCCGCGTCCTCGGTCGGAATGAGATGGCGGGCCGCCCGTGCCTCATCGACACGTGAAACGGGCGTCGACTGAGGAGCGCGATGGAGCGCGTCGGGATCGTCAATGGCGCGTTGCGCAATGCGTTCGATCGCCTCAGCCAAGGCTTCCAGCGTCTGAAGACTCTCCGTTTCAGTCGGTTCGAACATCAGCGCCTCTTCGACAATCAGTGGAAAGTACACCGTCGGTGAGTGGAACCCCTCTTCGAGTAACGCCTTCGCCACGTCGAGACCACGGACACCGTACTTGTTCTTGAGCGACGTCGCGGTCAACACACATTCGTGCATGCAGACGCGGTCGTAGGCCGCGGGCAGTGTGTCGCGGAGACGGTGACGGAGCCAGTTGGCGTTGAGAACGGCGTACTTGGCAACGCGGGTGAGCCCGTCACCGCCGTGCACGTCAATGTAGGCGAGCGCTCGCGCCAACACCATGGCGTTACCGTGCCAACCGTGGACTCGCCCAATCGATTTCGGCGGCCTCACCCACGCGTACGAGCCGTCGTCCCGCTTCGTAGCCTTGGGCCCCGGAAGAAAGTCGACCAGTCGCGACGAGACGGCGACCGGACCGGCACCGGGGCCGCCCCCACCGTGTGGCGTGGCGAAGGTCTTATGCAAGTTCATGTGGACAATGTCAAAACCCATGTCGCCGGGGCGCACGACGCCGAGAATGGCGTTCAGATTCGCGCCGTCGTAGTAGAGCAGTCCACCGACGTCGTGCACGGCAGCGGCGATCTCGGTGATCTCTTCTTCGAAGAGGCCGAGCGTATTGGGGTTCGTCAACATGATGCCCGCGACGTCCGGACCGAGTGAAGCCTTCAGTTTCTCCAGGTCGACGAGTCCGCGGTCATTCGAGGGAATCGTCGTCACTTCGTAGCCACCGAGCGTCACGGAGGCCGGATTCGTGCCGTGCGCCGAATCGGGGATGAGGATTCGCTTCCTCGCGTCGCCGTTCGCGCTGTGAAAGGCCCGCATTAACAAGAGGCCAGTGAGTTCGCCGGCGGCACCGGCGGCCGGTTGCAAGGTTGCGGCCGCCATGCCCGTGACGGCGCACAACTTCTCTTCGAGTGTGACGAGCAACTCCAGCCAGCCCTGGGTCAGCTCCGCCGGGGCGCCGGGGTGGACCGAATTGAGTCCCGGATCGGCCGCCACGGCGTCACAGAACTTGGGGTTGTACTTCATGGTGCACGAGCCGAGCGGGTACATGCCGAGGTCGACCGAGAATTGACGGTGCGACAATCGGGTGAAGTGCCCAACGAGGTCGCGCTCGGAGACTTCGGCAATATTGACGACATCCGCGTTCAGGTGCGTGCTCGGCACGAGTTCATCGAGCGCCCTCGCGGGCACGCCCGTCGTGCGCAGTTGATAGGCGGAGCGTCCCGGCACGGACATCTCGAAGATCGTCGGCTCGGTCTCATGACCTACCAGAGGCGCCGACGCGGCTCGTCCGCC
>DATCFS010000207.1:0-2796 GCA_036509375.1 Acidimicrobiales bacterium | reverse complement strand
ATCGAGTCCCCCGAGCATGTGGCCAAGCCGCTCACGCTTCGTGCGTAGGTACTCAATGTTGAACGCCGTCGGATTCGTCTCGAGCGGCACGCGCTCAACGATGTTGAGTCCGAAACCTTCGAGTCCGCCGCGCTTGCTCGGGTTGTTCGTGAGCAGCCGCATGTTGGTCACGCCGAGGTCAACCAGGATCTGCGCGCCAATGCCGTACTCGCGCGAGTCGACCGGTAGGCCGAGTTCGATGTTGGCGTCCACCGTGTCGCGACCGTCCTCTTGGAGCGCGTAGGCCTGAATCTTGTGGCCGAGTCCAATGCCGCGGCCTTCGTGACCGCGCAGGTAGACGACGACGCCGGCACCTTCGGCCGCCACCTTGGCCAGTGCGGTCTCGAGTTGGGGACCACAGTCGCAGCGCATTGATCCAAAGACGTCGCCGGTGAGACACTCCGAGTGCACGCGCACGAGGACGTCCTTCGTCGTCGTGAGGTCGCCGTAGACGAGCGCCATGTGCTGCTCGCCGTTCAGCACATTCTCGAAGACGACCGCCTGGAATTGACCGTGCTCGGTCGGCAGCGACGCTTCGGCAACGCGCTTCACCAACTTCTCTTGTTGACTGCGGTAGCGAATGAGGTCGGCGATGGAAATGATCGGCAACCGGTGCTCGTGGGCGAAGGCCTCGAGTTCGGGAAGCCGCGCCATGCCAGCCTTGTCGGCGGTCACGATCTCACAGAGGACGCCGGAGGGAAATTTGCCGGCCAGTCGACAGAGATCGATGGTCGCTTCGGTGTGGCCGGCACGCTTCAACACGCCGCCGTCGCGGTAGCGCAACGGGAAGATGTGGCCCGGCCGGTTGAGGTCCGTCGATCTCGTGTCGGGATCGATCAGCGATCGAATGGTCGCGGCGCGGTCACCGGCCGAGATCCCCGTCGACGTCCCGTGGCGATAGTCCACGCTGACGGTGAAGGCCGTGCGCTGCGCCTCGGTGTTGGCGACGACCATGAGTGGGAGTTGCAGTTCGTCGGCCCTCGACGATTCGAGGGGCACGCAAAAGACCCCCGACGTGTATTCGAGGAAGAAGGCCATGCTCTCGGGCGTGACGTCCTGGGCGGGCATGACCAGATCGCCCTCGTTCTCGCGGTCCTCGTCGTCCACCACCACGACCATGCCGCCGCGTCGAATCTGCTCAATCGCCTCTTCGATGGTTGACAACGCCATTAGACCTCCACGTCTATTCGAATATCTTCGCCGATTCGTCGCACGTCGGCGATCCGGCCCCGGCGAAGCGCCGAGATCGTTGGCGTCGTGAGACTCCTCAGGGCGCCCAGCGTACCGGCGTTACCGGCAAATGCCGGCGCCTGGTACCAGACCACGTGATTCACGAGACCGGCCTCAATGAAGGCACTCGTGGTCGTCGGACCGCCCTCCACGAGGAGTTGGAGGACGTCGTGGTTGCCCAACTCGTCTAAGACCAGTCCCAGATCGCCGCTCAGTTCCAAGCACGGTCGGATCCGAGCTCCTTCGGGAGCTGATCCGAGGACCACGCGCAGCGGTTCCATCACAATGTCGCCGAGTCGGGCGGTGAGGACCGGGTCGTCACTTCGCACCGTGCCCGCTCCGACCAGTACCGCTTGGCTCTGGGCCCGAAGGACGTGGGCGTCGCGACGGGCCTCCTCACCAGTGATCCACTGGCTAGAACCATCGGCCATTGCGACGGCGCCGTCGAGCGTGCTCGCAATCTTCACGACAACGTACGGTCGCCCGGTCACGCGGTGCCATATATAAGGCGCCAATTGCGCGCGCACATCCGCCTCTTCAATGCCTAGTTCGACGTCCACGCCCGAAGCCTTCAACAGGGCCACGCCCGCACCCGAAACCCGAGGATCGGGATCGATGGTGCCAATGATCACTTTGGCGATGCCAGCTTCCAAGATCGCCTCGACGCACGGACCGGTACGCCCGACGTGCACGCACGGTTCGAGCGTGACGACCAGGGTCGCGCCGCGCGCCTGGTCGCCGGCCCGGCGCAGGGCGCTCACCTCAGCGTGCGACTCCCCGGGCACCTGCGTATGGCCCTCGCTCACGACGACGCCGCGAGTGCTCACGACGAGCGCCCCCACCCATGGATTGGGCGGCGAGAGGAAGCGGGCCTTGTCGCCCGCCGCCATTGCCATGGTCATGAGCTCGGTGTTGGAGAACTTCACGGACGCCCCGCGAGGGCCGCGGCGCGAAGATCGTGCGCCGCCTTCAGTGGGTCGGGGCGACCGAAGATCGCCGATCCGGCGACCAGCACGTTCGCACCGGCTCCAACGGCAATCGGGGCGGTAGCGAGGTCAATGCCGCCATCAACCTCGATGTCGACTGCGAGGTCATTGTCGTTCACTTCGCGACGGGCCTCGTGGACCTTCTCCATCACGTCACCTATGAACGACTGACCACCGAAACCGGGAAAGACCGTCATGAGCAGGAGGAGGTCGATATCGCCGAGGAACGGTGCGACCGTTCGAAACGGAGTGTCGGGATTGGCCGCCAGTCCAATGCGCAGTCCGAGCGACCTCGCGTCGTCAATGAGGGCTTTCGTCCCTCCGACCTCCACGTGGACCGTGCAACCGTCGGCACCGGACTTTTGGAAGGCCTCGAGGTAGCGGCCCGGTTCGCTCATCATGAGATGGCAGTCGAAGAACCGCGAACTGTAGGGGCGCAGAGAGTGCACGACCGGCGGTCCAATCGACACGTTGGGCACGAAATGGCCGTCCATGACGTCCACGTGCAGCCAGTCCGTCTCGGCGTCAATTCCCTCGACGG
>DATCFS010000206.1:0-5832 GCA_036509375.1 Acidimicrobiales bacterium | reverse complement strand
TGCGCCTGGGTAGCTCAGTCGGTAGAGCAACGCATTCGTAATGCGTAGGTCAGGAGTTCGAATCTCCTCCCAGGCTCTCATGCGAGCTCAGTAGCGTTCTCGCCTCGGCCGTGAAGTCGTCTGAGCGTTGCTCCCAGTTTTGGTATCGGTCAAAACTCGGCGCGGCCGGCGACAAGAGGATGACCCCACCATCGGGCAGCGATGCTCGAGCCTCGACAACGGCCTCGTGCATTGACGACACCGACACCCGCGTGACCTCGGGACTGACGCCACGAAGTTCCGCGCCAATACGGTCTCCGGCCGCGCCGATGGTGAGAACGACGGTGCGTGATGCTCGAGCGCCGAGGGCCAGAGCGAGGGGAGCGTAGTCAACACCGCGATCAAAACCGCCCACGATCAATGCGACCGGTTCATCGGCGAAGACCTCCAGTGCGGCGATCGCCGGCAGCGCCGATGTCGCCAGTCCGTCGTCGACGTAGCGCAGTTCGTGTCCGTTGACGATTTCCTTCCCCACGAGCGTCAGTCGACCTCGTAACGGTGTGAACTGTCCTGCCCGCTCGAGCACCCGGTCGTACACGTCACTCGGCGCGCGACCCGTGAGCAGTGACGTCGCGCGCAGGGCCAGCGCCACGTTGGCGTTGCTGTGCGTCCCCATCAGTCGCAGAGCCTTCGCGAGTGGCGTCGCGTCGGGTTCCACGAAGGTCACGTCGCCGCCGAGTTGATCGGTGACGGCGCGCAACGACGCACCGTCGGTTACGAGGGTCACGTGTTCGCCCGCGGCGCGCGTCAGCGAGAGCTTGTCGTTGACGTACTCGGGGAGCGAGCCGTGCCAATCGAGGTGATCGCTGCCGAGCGACGTGACGACGACGATTCGTGGCGCCACGTCGATGTCGACGCACTGGAAGCTCGAGACTTCGAGCACGAGCCAGCCCGAGTGCGTGTCGACATCGGGGTCGTAGGGCGGCGCGCCAATGTTGCCGAGCAGTAATGCCGGTTCGTCCAGTGACTGCAGAAAGAACGTGATGAGTGCCGATGTCGTCGACTTGCCTTTGGTGCCGGTGACCGCGACGACGCGCGACCGGTCGACGTCGTGGAGCCAGAGGTTGAGTGACGACGTCACGGTGACGCCGTGGCTTTCCAACGATTGCACGTCGGCGCGTCGACGTGGTATGCCCGGACTCTTCAAGACGACGTCGCATGAGAGGAGTTCGTCGAGCCCTCCCTCCGACGTCACGACGGCGTCGGCCACGCCCGGCGCGTCATCGACGACAACGATGTCGTTCGTCAAAACCTCAAGACGTCGGAACGTCGCGCGACCTTCGACCCCGTAGCCGAAGATGCCGACGCGCTTGCCGGCGAGGTCAGCGAAGCCAGTGGGCCGGAACACGGCTCGGACCTTCCGGGGAGAGTAACGCCGAGAGGTCGCTTTCGGTATCTACCTGGCGGGCGAGTTCGCGAAGGAGTGCCACATCCTGCCACTCGTCGTTGGCGGCGACGTCGCGCAGTGCGACGGCACTCTCGTCGGGGTCGCCGACACATTCAAACGGTTTGTGATCCAGTCCAATACCGACCAGGGTTCGAAGTTGCGCTTCGCGTTGGGGATCACTCAGCGGTTCGCTCGAGAAGATCGTGCGAAGGGCCGAGCGCGAAAGGAAGGGCGCGAGGACCAAGTTGACGAAGAGGCACTTGTCGCACTCGCCGCACCACGTAGCGGCGCGCCGCTCCGCGACCTGCGCAAACGCGCGATTGCAACTTCGAAAGACCTGATGAAACGATGTTTGCTCGCTGAACACCTTGGCCACCCACAGTTCACTGCGGTCGCGCAAAAAACTGGCGACCACGAGCGTCTCGCCCACGCGCTCCGCGATCGCGTCAGCAATTCGTCGTTCGGCGTCCAGTGACTTACTCCACTGGTGATTGATCTCGCGGTCGTCCCAACGAAGGTTCGCCACGGATGACGAGTGTTCGTTGGAGAGCGCGACTCCTCCCCGTCCCGTTGCGACTGCCGCGACCGCAGCGAGCAGCGTCACCATCGCGGTCACCGGGACGTGACCGTTGAAGAACGATTCGTCTCCACCCAGCAGTGCCGGATCGAGTGTTCTCGACGCGCGAACAATCTCGAGCCCCGTCACCGCGGCTGTCTGCTCGAGCGGTTCGAATCGACCACTCGACGGGCTCACGACGAACAGGGCCTGTTCGAGTCGGGGGTTCAATTCGGTGACCGTGACGACGGAATCAATGCCGCCGCCGAACGGCGTGAGGATTCGATTGGGGTCGACGAACGGTTCAACCTGCGTGACGGGGGTTCCCCCGACAATCACCACGTCGTTCAGGGGAAGGTCGTTGCGGAAGGAGTACTCGCCCAGTCCATCGTGGAGCGCGGCTTCGAGCAGTCGTCGGCCGTGCGCGCCAAGGGGCGTTGCGCCAACGTCAATTCGCTTGGCGGCGCCGGCTTTGTAATAGGAGAGACCGGCCAGTAGGAACCACAACTGTGCGGTCGCGAGTACCGCCGGCTCGTTCAGCGCGCCGACACCTTCGAACGTCACGACCTCGCGAAAGGCGCGACCGTCGAGATCGTACGTGGCGACGAGTGAATCGGTGGTCACGTCGAGATCGACGTAGGAGAAGAGCTCGGCGCGTGGCATCATGTCGTCACCCGTTGTGCGACGAGTGCGAATCGACCGCACGGACGTTGGGCGCGGTCACTGTAGAAAGTCTCGCCGCCGTCGGTCGTTTGACGACTACGAGTGATCCGCTCGTCCGTCACCCCGAGCTCCATCAGTTGGCTGACCGCCACGTGGCGCAGGTCGAGACGAGACCGGTCGCCACCGTCGGGTTGCAGGGCACCGGGCACCTTGGCAAACTCCTCGGCGACCTCGGGACCGACCTGGTAGGCCTCGGGCGAGATGGAGGGTCCGAGGAACACGTGTACCGAGTCGGGGTGCTCGAAGTTCGACATCGCACTTCGCAGGACACCGGCCGCGAGTCCCTTCCAGCCCGCGTGCACGAGACTCAGTCGAGGGGAGTCCTCGTCGACGAAGAGAAGCGGCACGCAGTCGGCCACGAGAATTGCCAGCGCGAACCCGTCGCCGTAGTCCATGATGACGTCGCCCGTGCTCTCCGGCGTCGCTTCGTGGGCGGCGACCACCGCAGTGCCGTGATCCTGGTGGATAATCACGAGTCGGTCGGACCTCACGCCAATGGCTTCAGCGACGCGACGTCGATTCTCGGTGACGTTGGCGAGATCGTCGCCGACGTGCGAACCGAGATTGAGCGAGTCGTACGGCGCGGCGCTGACGCCGCCGAATCGGTCGGTCACGAAGGCGTGGACGCCGAAGTGTCGGGCAAACTCAATCGGGTACACGCTGAGCCTCCCGCGCGCCTGCGCAATCAGGGTTACTTCGGTTGGCACGACGAGCAGATCCCGCTGAACTCGACAACGTGGCGAAGGTCGCCGTACCCGAAATGGTCTCCAATATCGTGTGACCACTTCTCCAGTTCGGGCGCGTCGACCTCGACCGTGGCACCACACTCGCGACAGGAAAGATGGTGATGGTGCGATTCAACGACGCATCGGCGGTAGAGGCTCTCGCCGCGGTCGGTCATGACGACATCGACGTCGCCACTCGTGGCCAATTTCTTCAATTGCGTGTAGACGGTCGCCAGCGCAATGTGGCCGCCATCGCGCTCGATCAACGTGTGCAGGTCCTGAGCACTCACGAAGCCCTGGACCTGGCTCAGCACCCCGATCACCTCTCGGCGCTGGACGGTGTTTCGTGAAATTGTCACGTTCGAAGCCTAATGCCGAAGCATTTGCTTTCTGTAACCATTCTAAGTAGCATACTTGGAATGATTCTAAAGAGAGTCCTTTCAGCCAGTGTCATTATCGCCCTGGCGGTCAATGGCGTGGCGCTGCGCGCCGGCGCCTCGACCAAGCCCCTCATCGTGTCGGGCGTCTCCGAGTGGGGCGCCTTGGCGCACCAATTGGTCGGTTCCGACGCAAAAGTTGTCTCCCTCTTGAGCGACCCCAACGCCGATCCGCACGAGCACGAGGCGACCATCTCGGACGCCGCCAATGTTGCCCAGGCCACGGTCGTGCTCGAGAACGGCGCCGGTTACGACACGTGGTTGGAGCAACTGGTGAGTGCGCGAGGGTCCAAAGTTGCCGACGTCAACGTCGGCACACTGATGCGCGTGAAAGCCGGCAAGAATCCTCACCTCTTCTACAATCCGCTCGCCGCCATTGCGTTCGTGAAGTCGCTCACCGCGTTGCTGCAGCACCGCCCCGGCTTCGCCAATATCACCGTCCGCTCGACGGCGTTGGTCGGTCAGTTGCGTAAAATGCAGGGCACCGTTGCGACCATCGCGAATTCCTGCGTCCACGTCAAAGTTGCCGCCACCGAAGACGTGACGTCGTATCTCTTAGGGGACGCCCACCTCGATATCGTGACGCCCGAAAAGCTTCGCCTGGCCGTCGGCAACGGTGTCGATCCCTCCATCAGAGACCTTGCCACGGCGCTCGATCAATTGAAGAAGCACCCCGCCTTCTTAATTGACAACATTCAAACCGCGACGCCGCTGACGAACGAGTTGGCCGCGCAGGCGAAGAGTTCACACGTGCCGATCATCAAGGTGACCGAGACCATGCGTGGTACTGACTACGTCAGTTTCATAAATGGTGTGATCGCCTCCATGCAGGTCGACCTGCGAAAGCAGGGCTGTCTCACGTGAGCGTGCTCGACATGGAGAACGGCGCCGTCGTACTCGGCGGTCGAACGATCTGGAAGAGCGCATCCTTTCGCATTGAGCCGGGAACGATCACGGCAGTGCTAGGCCCGAACGGGTCGGGTAAGACGACGTTGCTCAATCTAATCCTGGGCCTCGTGTCACTAAGTGACGGTTCATTGGACGTCCTCGGTGCGCCTCCGCACCGCGGCAATCGGCGAGTTGGCTTCATGGCCCAGACCAGAGCTGCCGACACGATGTCGGGCATGACGGGGCGCGACTACATCGGGCTCGGCTTCGACGGGCCGCGTTTTGGTTGGGGACGCGACAAGGCGAAGCGCGACGTCATTCGTCGCGCGTTGGCACTCACGGGGACCACGTCGTTCGCCGACCGGCCGCTGCGCAGCCTCTCGGGTGGACAGCGTCAGCGAGTGGCATTGGCCCACGCGACGGTCTTCAAGCCCGAGCTGCTGCTCCTCGATGAGCCCCTCGTCTCCCTGGACTTGGCGGCGCAGGCCGAAATCGTCGACCTCATCAACTTGATCCGTGATACGACCGGTGCGGCCGTCATCGTGGTCGCGCACGACCTCAATCCGCTGGCTTCCATCGTCGATCAGGTGCTCTGGATCGCTCGTCGCCAAGTGCGCAGCGGCACCGTCGACGAAGTGGTCAACGAAGCGGTCCTGAGCGATCTCTACGGCCATCCAATCGAGATCATCGTGACGCCGCGGGGTCGCCGCCTCATCGTTGGGCTGGAAGAGGAGTTCGCGCACCCGCACCCCCACCCGCACCCCAAAGGATTCGTGCACGGCGACGAGTCGGCCCACTCGCACTTGAGCGAGGTCTACGAGGAGGAGACGACGTGACCCTCAGTCAGCTGCTCTCGACGTCGTTCGTCCAACACGCGTTCTACGCCGTGACGGCCGTCGCCCTCGCTGCGGGCACGGTTGGCTACTTCGTGGTCCTTCGTCGTCAGGCCTTTGCGGCACACGCCATTGGTCACGTCGGTTTCGCCGGCGCTGCCGGCGCGGTGTGGCTCGGACTCTCGCCCATCACGGGACTGCTCGTCTTCTGTCTCGGGGCCGGACTCCTCATCGGCGTGGGGGG
>DATCFS010000205.1:0-6937 GCA_036509375.1 Acidimicrobiales bacterium | reverse complement strand
CGTTCTCGCCCAGGAGGCCAACGATCTCGCCCGGGAAGAGTTTCATACTGACGCTACTGAGCGCTTGCAGTCCGCCGAAACTGCGGCGAATCTCACTCAGTTCAATGACCGGCGTTCGTGGCGTCGCACTCATCGGCGCACCATTGTCGTTCGCGACGTCAGGTCGGGACTCGTCCACGTCAAATCCCGGACTGTCTGACTTCACGACCCATTCGCAATCCCCCCACACCCCTGTGCAACTGAGTGCAATCTTCGGTTTCCATGTCCCCAAATACGCTGTCCTGCCAAATCTGTGGAAACGATACCAAGGGTCCTCAGAGAGCGCAAGTCAACTACGCCCTTCTAACCTCATTTACCGCAAAATTCTTTTAGACAGGGGCTTCTACCGCCGTCGCGCGACCCCAACCATGACTAAATCGCTCACCATTTGCATGCAATATGGTGCCGTTTGGAATCGATAGTCAATTGCGTTAGGGTGCATCAGTGACGAAGGCTCAATGAAGTACGAGTCAGGAGATTATCGATGGATCTGCTTCAGACGACTGAACCGAGTGACGACAAGTCCGGTCGAGCATCGTCACCACTGACGATCACTCGAATCGAGACGATCGCGATTAGAGCGCCTCTCGGCGCTGACTTCAAGGGCAGTCATTATCACATGACGCACCGCTCGACACTCATCACCCGCGTGTACACGGCGGACGGCATCGTGGGCGAGGCGTACGCCGGCGACGAAGACGCCACGCTCGACCAAATCGACCAGATTGTGCACACCGAGCTGGCGCCGGCACTGCTCGGTATGGACGCAATGGCGACCGAGCGATGCTGGGAGGCCGGTTTCCCGGTCACGTTTGACATACTTCGCGATCGACGACTCGGCCTCGTTGCACTCGCCGGTGTGGACTCGGCCATCTGGGATGCGATTGGCAAGGCATTAGGTCAACCGCTCTGGCGCCTGTGGGGTGGCTACCGACGAACCGTGCCGCTGATCGCCATTGGCGGCTATTACGGTGATCCACTCGGTCCGATCGAAGACGAGATTGCGTCGTACGTGGAGATGGGACTCGCCGGCATGAAGTTCAAAGTCGGCGGACGAACACCGGCCGAAGACGCCGAACGTGTGGCGCGCGCGCGGGCGGCCGCCCCCGACGGATTCAAGATTTGCATTGACGCCAACCAGGGTTACACGGTGCCCCAGGCCATCGATCTCTGTCGACGAATCAAGGACCTCGACATCATGTGGTTCGAAGAGCCCGTCGGTTGGGAGAATGACGCGAAAGGTATGCGCGATGTCCGCATGATGGGTGGGATACCCATTTGTGCAGGTCAAAGTGAATTTTCACCGATTGGTTGCCGCAATCTCATGGAGCTCGGCTCCATTGATTTCTGTAACTTCGACGCCTCATGGTCCGGTGGTCCAACGGTCTGGCGACGAAACGCCGCCATTGCCCACACGTACGGCGTGGCGGTAGGCCACCACGAAGAGCCACAGGTCTCGACCCACCTCGTCGCGAGCCAACCGCACGGTTCCCTCGTCGAGTGCTTTCACCCCAAACGTGATCCCTTCTGGTGGAACCTGATTGCGAATCGCCCCCCACTCGTCGCTGGCGAACTCCAACTCTCCGACGCACCGGGCCTAGGTTGGGAGCTCAACTGGGACTACATTGAACAGCACCGCGTCCGCTCTGACTAAGGATTGGCATTGACGTTGACAAGTCCAAACCGATCGCAGCGTGAAGGTGTGGCACGAGTCAGCATGCAAGAGGTCGCCCTCAGGGCGGGCGTCGCTCCCTCATCAGTTTCCAGGGTCCTCTCCGATCATCCCAACGTCTCGGCCGTCATGCGTCACCGTGTCCTCGACGCCGTCGCCGCCCTCGGCTACGAACCGGACCTTCTCGCCCAGGCACTTCGTCGCGGAGCGACGATGACGGTGGGATTCGCCGTCGGCAATATTTCGAACCCGGTGCTGGCGGAGATTACCTTTGGCGCAGAGACGCATCTGCGCCAAGCCGGTTACTCCATGCTGCTCACGAACTCGATGGGCCAACCAGATTCGGACGCCGAAAACATTCGCCTCCTCGCCCAACGCCGGGTCGACGGCATGCTCATCTCGCTGTCGAGCGAAGAGTGGCCGAGCACGATTGAGGCCGTAAAGCGCGCGATGCTCCCCGTTGTTCTCGTCGAACGCGACTTGCGAGTCGAGCGACGGGCATCCGCGGTGCTGTCCGATCACGAGATCGGCATCGATTCGGCCGTTCGCCACCTCGCGAGCT
This sequence comes from Acidimicrobiales bacterium, assembly GCA_036509375.1. Lineage (GTDB taxonomy): Bacteria > Actinomycetota > Acidimicrobiia > Acidimicrobiales > RAAP-2 > RAAP-2. Next base: position 4,664 of record DATCFS010000205.1, on the reverse strand, counting down.
TCGGCCACAAACGCGTCGCCCTCGTCAACGGCCCGATTGAAGTACTACCCGCTCGAGCGCGAGCGGCAGCGCTGCGCAAGGTGGCGAAGTTGATGGACATGGAAAGTACTGTGCGGTCCGGCGAGTTCTCATCCGAACACGGCGAACGGGCGACGAAGAGTCTCCTGGCGCAGTCCGATCGCCCGACGGCGATTCTCGCTGGCAGCAACCAGATACTCGTGGGCGTCCTGCGTGCCATTCGGAAGGAAGGTCTGAAGGTCCCCGAAGACCTTTCGCTCGTCACGTGCGACGAAATTCCCTTGGCGGAGTTTCTTGATCCGCCGCTGGCGACCATTGAGCGCAACCGATTCGAGATGGGCACGATCGCCGCCACCCTGCTGCTGGAGTTGTTTTCCGGATCGAAGCCACGTGTGCAGCGGGTACCGACCACGTACATACCTACGGCGAGCGTCGGACCGGCACCCCAGCACCTTCGTACTTCCTGAACTGCGACGAAAGGGCGACTATGGAGTTTTTGTTGGAGATTCAAGTTGACCTTCCCCACACACTGAGCCCGGAGGAACGATCAACCTTGATCGAGGCCGAGCGCGTGCGCGGTCGCGAACTGGCCGAGGCCGGCGTCATTCGGGCAATATGGCGCGTACCGGGAAGATTCGCGAATCGCGCGATCTGGTCGATCAGTGACGCCACCACGCTGCACGCGGCGATTACCAGCCTTCCACTGTGGCCTTACATCAGCGTGAACGTGACACCGCTCGCGCGCCACGACCTCGCGGAACATTGCCTCGGTTTGACGCCGGGTCTTGCGCAGTAGTTCGTGACGTCCCAGGTGAACGGTTATAGCAATGGCACTTGACGAGGAGCTCGCGTTCGCGCTCGACATTCCCTTCCCCAACGACATTGACAACATTCCTCTCACCCGACGCCAACTCGCGCAACTCGTGACCGACGACCAAGGACCTCCGCGACCAGTGCCCGCCAACGTCCAGTGGACCGACGAGTTAATAGTTGGTGACGCCGGCCGCACTCCCGTCACGGTTCGGATCTACCGCAACACGTCGTTGACCAAGCCCAATGGCGCGCTCATTTTCTTTCACGGTGGCGCATTCGTCTTTGGCGATTTGGAATCGGAACATCCCCGTTGCCTCCACTTTGCCGACCGGGCCGGTTGCCTCGTGGTGTCGGTGGACTACCGACTCGCACCAGAGCATCCGTACCCCGCCGCGCACGATGACGGTGTCACCGCGCTCAACTGGCTACGACGATTCGCGGAAGCTTTCCACGTGGACAGGGAACGAATCGCGATCGGCGGAGCGAGTGCCGGCGGGGCACTCGCTGGCGGGATCGCACTCTCATCGCGCGATGACGAAGGCACGTGGCTTCGCGCCCAGCTCCTCATCTACCCAGCCGTCGACGACCGAACGTCAGCGGCGTCCATTCGCCAGTACTTCCGGCACACCCCGTGGGACGGTGAACGGACGGAGAAGATGTGGCGCCTCTACTTACAAGGTGTGGAGACCGTGACGTCCTACGCCGCGCCCGCGCGCGCAACGGACCTTTCCAATCTTCCCGCGACCTACATCATGACGGCGGAGGAGGACCCGCTGCGCGACGAGGCACTCTCATTCGCGGGACGACTTCTCGCTGCGGGCGTCGGCGTTGAGTACCACCACTTCGCGAGCACGTATCACGGCTTCGACGTGCTCGCACCGGACGCCGCATTGTCAAGACGGGCGCTTCTCGAACAGAGTGACTTTCTCAAGCGCGTACTGACGAGCGCGAACTAGACGCGGCAACTAGCCGTCCTGAAATCCCGTCTTCTTGTGCGTACCGTCGCACAGCGGCTTGTTCTTGGACTGACCACACCGACACAACGTCACTCGATTCCGTGTTTCGAGGTACTGCCCGTCGGAGAGCTCGACCGTGATCTCGCCCGTCACCCAGTAGGGACCGTCTTTCGTGACGGCAATCTCTCGGGGCAGATCAGGTTCGACCGGGCCACCATTCAATTCGTAGATGAGACGTCCAGAGGGACACTGTTCAACCATGCGCATCAACTTGGCGAGAACTTGGGTGTCGCCGGTTCGCTCGACCATCGCCCACACGTCTTCGACGTGGTCGTGACAAAAACCTGCGCGGGCGCAGAGCGGCGTGTCGTCGCTGAGTGTGACGCCACTGCCCACTCGACGCGCGCGACGACTCTCGCTCGGTTCACTCGTCGCGGTCTCGGTGCCGTCAAAGTCGACGCGAGCGTGCGTCCCGTCACAGAACGGTTTGTGCGACGACTGTCCGCATCGACAGAGTCGGAACTCGCCGTCGGTGGCGAGCACGGCGTCTTTCACCCACGTGAGCGACTCCTCCAAGTCGGATCGCACGATTGACTTTCGAACGAGTGTGGCGCCTTCGACGATGTACGGACCGTTCTGGCGCACGCGGATCGTGATGTCCGTGGTCACCGACGGCGGGAGCGCCGGTGCGACGAACTCGAACGAAGGTCCGGCCGTCGTTACCCCGTCACCGGTCGGCATCTGCATGAGTGCGCGCGCGATCGTGCGCAGGTCCATCATCATGGAGATGCCCAGGGACAAACTCGGTGGATCACCGTTCAGAGCCCGGTGGAGCGTCCGCAACATCTCGAAGTAGAGGGCGTTGAACTCGACCATTGCCGCTCGCACGGGACTGTCCGCGGGGTAGTCGTCCATTTTCGGATTGGGGCGCATTGGATAGACGCCACGCCAGTCAACGTCGAACGACGCGCCGCTCGGACCGGACTTCGGTGAGTCGCCGCGCACGAACGAACGACCTTGCATGATCTCCGAAAACCGAAAGTAGTGCGCCACCTCCTCACGCTCCGGATGGAACATGTCGCGGTCGCCGTCCCAGACCTGGCGGTGTTTCAGTCCTTCGCCCTGCTCCTCGATCTCGTCAATTGCGAGTAGCGCCGTCGCGAGATCGTGTACGGCGACAACGCGTCGATCCCCCGAGAACCCGAGCATGGCCGGACTGATCTGTCGCTCCGGGTCACCCGTGAAAACCGCGTCGTGCCCGAGAGTCGCACAGAGCGTTTTCAGACCGTCCTCGATCGCCCGATAGAACTGCCCAATCGTCTCGTAGGCCTCGGCTTCGGACTCGGCGTGGCGCTCCCCGGGACGTTCGATCCTCATAAATGTCTCGATTGTCTCGGCCGTCATGGGCGCCAACGGCACGAGATAGGAATTGTCGCTGTGGGGCAGGTACGTCGGATAGATCGGTACGAACCCCGGGTCATCCAGCACCGGCGATCCCCCCACGGCATTCAGCACGTTCGCCGCCAACACCAGGTGCAACATCTCTTCAATAAAGACGGACTTCATTACTTCAACACTCTCGGCGTTCGTGCCGGGGTGGATTGAGTACAGCGCGCAGAAGTAGGGCGGCAACGTCGAGTGTTCAAGGGCAATGGCACTCTGGAGGTGCTCGCGCAGTCCCTCGATCGTCGTGATTGCGCTGGGACTGACATTCATTTCTTCACCCTGCCCTGAGAGGAGAACGAGTTCAACTGGCGAGAGCATACTGAAACGCGCACGCGCGTGACGATGTTCAACACGTGCGCGCAGCACGCGCAACGGCGTTTCATTCGACGTCGTGACCTATTACCTTTAGGGAACCCTCTCAACCGACGGGAATCCCCATGACCGCCTCCCTAGAACGCGCCAACTACAAGGTGACGTTCGCCGTACTCGTCGTCGGCGTTTCGGCTTACGCCCTTCTCCAGTCATTGGTCATTCCGGCCCTCACGACAATCCAAACCGTGATGCACACCAATCAGACGACAGTGACGTGGGTGATCACCGCCTACCTGCTTTCGGCGTCAATCTTCACGCCGATCATGGGTCGCCTCGGTGACATGATCGGCAAAGAGCACGTGCTCATTGCGACGCTGATCGCCCTCTCGATTGGTTCGATCATTGCGGGCCTCGCCCACTCGATCATTGTCTTAATCATTGGGCGTGCCGTCCAGGGCATTGGCGGCGGCGTGATGCCCCTGTCGTTCGGCATCATTCGCGACGAGTTTCCCAAAGAGAAACTGTCCTCCGCGATCGGCACGATTGCCGCGATGACCGCGGTCGGCGGCGGCGGCGGACTGGTCGTCGGCGGTCCGATCATCGACAGCCTCGGGTTCCACTGGCTCTTCTGGATCCCGCTCATCATGACGAGTGTCGCGGCGATCTTCACGTACTTCTACGTACCGGAATCGCCGGTGCGAACGAAGGGTCGGATTAGTTGGCTGGCCTCGATCTCCCTCTCTGCGTGGTTGGTCACACTGCTACTCGGCGTGAGTGAAGCGCCACTCTGGGGTTGGAGCTCACCGAAAGTCATTGGCCTCCTCGTCGCGTCGGTGGTGCTCATTGCCCTCTGGATCAAGATCGAAACAACGGTCAGTTCGCCGCTCATTGACATGAAGATGATGCGCGTACCGGCGGTGTGGACCAACAACTTGGTGTCGTTCCTCTTCGGCGTGGGCATGTACTCGGTGATGGCGTTTCTCCCCGAGTTCCTCCAAACCTCGCGGTCCGTTGGTTACGGATTTGGTGCCAGCACCGTGGCGTCGGGACTGTTCTTGCTGCCCATGACGTTCGGCATGTTCGTTTTGGGTCTCTATTCGGGCAAGATCGCCGCGAAGC
>DATCFS010000204.1:0-2933 GCA_036509375.1 Acidimicrobiales bacterium | reverse complement strand
CGTGGAGCCGCCGATGACGAGTCCGTCCACACCTTCGTTCACGAGGTGTTCGGCGAGCTGGATGGCGACGTCGAAATTGATAGCGCCGTCCGGTCGAAATGGCGTCACCATGGCGGTGAGCACGCGACCGAAACGAGGAGTGGTCATAGAACGAAGTTACCAGCCCCTGCTCGTCGACCATCTGAACTCACCGAAAGCTCACTCAACGGATGAAGGGCGAAGGACCTCGGGATCGCGAACATCGGGAAACACCAAGATGAGCGTGGTCACGCACGTGATCACGGCGCTGAGAAACAAGGTGACGCGAATACCCAGCACCGTCGCCACGACACCGGCCACGAGCGTGCCGAGCGGCATGAGTCCCACCGCCATGAGGTAGAGGACCGAGGAGACCCGACCGAGCAGGTTTTGGGGAACGAGCTGCTGGAGCATTGAGAAGAACAGCACGTCACCGTAGACAATGAGTCCCACTTTAACGACGACGCACACGCCGACGAGCCAGACCGTTCGACTGAGCGCCATTGCGCAGATTGGCACCACTGCCGCGCCGTAGGCACTCCACATGATGACGATCATTCGCTTGGGCGAGCCCAGTCGCGCAACGATGAGCGACGCCAGGACGCCCCCGATTCCTCCGGCGGCGAAAATCATGCCGAGGCCGAACGGCGACGAGTGCAGCGTCTCGCGAACGAGTAACGGCACGAGGACGCCGAGGGGCGCTAATCCGGTCAGATTGGCAATGCCGGCGGCGATCAACGTCAGCCACAACCATCGCTCGGATTTCACGTAGCGAATACCTTCTCGCGCATCGTCGATGAACGTCGAGGGCTCCGACACCGGTCGCGGTCGTCGATGCATCAACGCCAGTGAAAGGGCGCTCACGCAGAAACTCGCGGCGTCGATGCCGAACGCCCACGCGGTTCCAATCGCGCCGACGATCGTTCCACCAATGGCGGGGCCAAGAAATCCGTTGGCCATTTGACTGCTGGTCGAATTGAGCGCGTTGCCCTGCACCAACTGTTCGGACTCGAGCAGTTCCGGTACCACCGCGTAGGAAGCGGGGCCGAAGAAGGAGTCCGCGACGCCAAACACGACCGACATCGCGACCAACTCCCACAATCGAATGTGCCCCGTCGCGGTGAGCACCGCCACGGTCGTCACCGATGCGCCTCGAGCCACATCCGACACGAGCATTGCACCTTGGCGGCTCACGCGGTCAACCACCACGCCACTGACCAGCGCCAAGAGAATCGTCGGAATCATTCGCGCGGCGATGACCAACGCGAACCCCGAAGGACGATGGGTCAGGTCGAGGGCCTCGAGTGCGAGTGCGACCGTGAAGATACCGTCGCCGACTTGGGACACGCTCTGTCCCCACCACAGCAGTGCGAAGTCACGATGGCGAAGCACGCCGAACGTTGACGTCCGGGCTTTGGCGGGCTGCGGTCGCGACGTCACCGCACGAGCCTAGGCAACGCCATCTCGTCACCACGACCGGTCCGGTGCGACCAGGTTCGGTCGATCGCGACTGCCAGTCGCATTTAGATGAGCGAATCGATACCGTCGATGAGTTGCGGATTCGCGTTCACCGCGTGAGCGGCCAACGCCACGCCCTTCACGAAACTCACGCGATCAAACGAGTCGTGACGGATGGTGAGGCCCTCGCCCGGTCCGCCGAACAGGATCTCTTGGTGCGAGACGAGTCCGGGGAGTCGTACGGAGTGAATCTTGATGCCGCCGACCGTTTCCGCGCCGCGCGCGCCGGCGTGCGTGTGGCGCACAGTCGGGTCAACGATTGGTTCCATGTGCGCGACTTCGCGCGCGTTGGCGATCGCCTGGGCGGCGGCGATTGACGTTCCCGAGGGGGCGTCGGCCTTCTTGTCGTGGTGCATCTCAATGATCTCGACGCGATCGAAGTACGGCGCCGCCATCGCGGCGAACTTCTCCGAGAGGACGGCTCCAATCGAGTAGTTCGAGGCAATGACCACGCCGACGGTGGTACTCGCTTGCTCGACTTCACCACGCTGTTCGACCGTCAGCCCCGTCGTGCCGACGACCAATGCGACACCGTTCGCCGAGCACCACTGCGCGGCGCCGACCACGCCGTCGGGCGCGGAAAAGTCGACGATGACGTCCACCGTTGAGGCGTCGACCGTCTCCCACGACGCGGCGTAGGTCGCACCGAACAACTGGCTCGGCTCGTGGACGTCGACGAGGTAGCGAATCGTGAAGCCGACGCCGAGGAGCCCCTCGGCGAGCATCTGGCCCATCCGTCCGGCGCCACCGTTGATCGCGAGAGATTTCATGCTGCGACCTTATCCTCGCGTCTGCGGCGATCTTCGACGATGAGGAATCCGCCGACACCGAAGAGCAGGAGGAAGGCAACGACGGTCGACGTGAGACTGAGTTCGATGTACGGCGCGTGGTAGTGGAAATGGATCTGCCAGGTTCCCGGCGGAACCTTCACTTGCTGGATCAGTCCGTTTCGCGTCACCGGCAGCGACTGACTCGCGCCAGTCTTTCGATTGAGCGCCGTTGCTCGCCAACCGGGCAGGTAGGCCGTCGAGCGAACGAGCGTCACGGAACTCACCGCACGAACGTTCACCCAGGTGTCGCCCCACGCGGCGCTGCGGATCTTGGCGACGTTCGCGTTCGTCGCACCCGGTGACAACCAGACGGGTGGGTGCACCGTCGTCGCTTTAAAGATCGAGACCGTGCCCACGGTGTCGGTGAGACGCCAGGCGGGACGGTCGAGCGCCTCCTGGTACGGCGAGTCCAATCGGTACGTGGGCAGTGAAGGATCGGTCTCACTGACTCGCGCGTCACCAATCGCGATAGGCCCCTTCGAGGAGAGTTCGAAGCCGGCGGCCTTTGGACTCAGTCCCTTAATGGTGAAGGTCATCTGGTTGGAGCCGGTTGCACGCTGCACCGCG
>DATCFS010000203.1:0-9628 GCA_036509375.1 Acidimicrobiales bacterium | reverse complement strand
GAAACGCCGTAGTGACCTGCTTCGCCAACATCAGTTCACTGAACTGGACGGTGACGTGGACGAGACGATTGAACTGCTTCGCGCGCTCAATCCCGCCCTCATTGTCCATCTGCGCCAGCTCATCGGTGACGCCGTTGACGGTGTGCTCGAAGTCGCGCCCCTTGATGGTCACACGTCGGGTGCCGCCACCACCGATCCACTGGTGGTCTGCCACCTCGGTACGACGGGCGAGCATTCGCTGGTCGGCTTCGCACGTGAGGGCGGTCGACTCGCGATCTTGCCCACGTGGACAAGTGACGACGTGAGGAACGCGGTCGTCGCTCTCCACGACGGAAGAATTGTCTTCGCCGACACTGAAAACACACTCCTTCGCGCGCTCGCCACTCGGTCGGTGCGAAACACCACGGTGGTGTACCTCGGCCACGGGCGAGACCTTGACGCGGAGTTGGCATCTTGCGCCATCACGCTGCAGCCCTACGTCATTGATTCGCCCCACGTCGCAACCTCGATGTGGACGACTGCGGCGGTCGCTGACGCTCGGGTCACCAGTAGCGACGTTCGCATCGATCTCCTACGAGCCGATCCCCAGGTCTTGGGACTCGTCGAGCCGCTCACGCCGTCACTTCGACGTCGCGGTATCGAGATGCTGGCCTATCTCGCGCTGCACCGCCACGAGCCCATCACGGGCGACCGACTCCGCACGAGGGTCCTCACGCACGCCGACGTCGACGCGTCGCTTCGAACCCTCGCCAACACGGCGAGCGTCGTGCGACGAAGCGTCGGTTCCGACGTCGCCGGTCAACGCCTGCACGCCGTGACGTCGTCGGGCCTCTACGTGACGCACGGCATCACCAGCGACGTGGAGATCTTCACCACGTTGATTGGCCGGGCGCGAAACCTCGCCTCCGACGAGGCGGCACCGCTTGCCCACCAGGCGCTCGCGATGGTGAAGGGCGAGCCACTCGCCAGTGCGCTACGCGGCTTCGAGTGGTTCCTCGCCGAAGGTTTCGGCGCGCGACTCTCGCGCGACGGCGAGTGGGCCGCGCTCGCCCTGCACCACGACGCCCTCGAACACGGTCGGTTCGAATTGGCGTTTTGGGCCCTCCAACAGGGACTGTTGATAGACCCTTACAGCGACGTCCTGCTCGAAGCCGTGTCGCGAGTCCCTCGCCTACGCGAGTTTGGCGGCGATGGAGCCCGCGCTACGGAGCACGAGCCCGTCGGCACCCGCCGAACTGAAGCGATGAGTTGGTCGTTCCACGGCTTCAGCAATCAGGTCACTCAGTAACTGGGAGAACGTGAGCGCCGGATCGACGAAGAGGTGCTTCGAGAGTGAGCCGGGAATCGTGTTGATTTCGTTCACGTACAACTCGTCGTCGTTGGCGAGAAAGTCAACGCGCGCGACGCCGCGCACGGAGGCGCACTGCGCAATCCTTCGGGTGATTCGCTCGATGCTGTCGCGCTGTTCCTGCGCTACGACGGCGGGCAGTTCGCGCGGCGCCGACACCATGCCTTCGCCGCCCACGTACTTGTCGCGGTAGTCCAGGATTTCGGCGTCCCCCGATCGACGGATGGGTTTCTCAATAGCCGAGAGCGACAGCGCGGGATACGTGCGAAGAGCGATCTGCAGATCGAAAAGGTCACGTCGAAATGGCTCGATGACGCATCCCAGTGACAAGTGGACGTTCGACGTGAGTCGGGCCTTGGCCGTCGCGACGTCGGCGACCACGTCGATGCCGATGGAGGATCCTCCAAAACGAGGCTTCAAAATAAAAGGAGGCTCAAAGTCGAGTGATGACGTCGCGCCGTCGAGGAGTGCGCGGGGCAGCGTCGGGATCCCGACCGACGCCATGACCGCCCCAAAGGCCCACTTGTCCATTCCCAGGGCCGCGCCAGCCACGTTCGGACCGGTGTAGGCAACGCCCGCGAGATCGAGGACCGCCTGCAGCGTCCCGTCCTCACCGGGTCCGCCGTGGGTTGCCAGCACGACGACGTCGAAATCAAGCTTGCGAAGCTTACCAACGCGCGCACTCGTGAAGAAACCTCCACCGTCTCCCACGCGAAGTGAGACTTCAGTCGATCCCTTGGGCAGTCCGTCGAGGAAAGACTCGGCCTCAACACCGCTCGCCAAGACGTAGAAGGCGTCGGTCTTACTCCAGTAGATACCGAGTACGTCACGACCGGAACGTTCCAGCTCGCGCAGGGCTTGGAGTCCGGTGAGAATGGAGATGTCGTGTTCGGGTGTTGGACCCCCGAAGAGCACACCAGTTGTCATGAAACGTCGCGTCGCACAGTCATCTGAGCATCAAGGGTAGTGGTCGGGCAGATCGTTCAGATACAACACGCCGTCACCGGCCACCAGCGAGGACCGGACCCACGTGACCGCTTGGTCACGGCTATTAAAGCGGCGAACGGGTCCTTCGAATCCCACCGTCAACGGCACCGCGTTCGTGCGCGCCACGATGACGAGTTCGGCTCCCACGAACGACGCCTTTCGCGCGAGGGCGAGGTTCTCCCCGTACTGTTCAGTCCCAAGTTCCACGAGCCCGGGCGTGACGACGACGCGGCGACCGGAGATCGCCAACGACGCGAGCATCTCGAGCGCCGAGAGAGCACTGACGGGATTGGCGTTGAAGGTGTCGTCGATGACGACGACGCCCGACGGCGCCGTCACCACGTTCGACCGGTTGTCGACCGGTGTCACCGCGCGCGCGCGAGCGATGAGCGCGTCACGAGCGACACCGAGCTCGAGGGCGACGGCCAACGCGCAGGCGAGATTCGTTGGTTGTACACCGACAACGGCGTCGAGCGTTCCGAGCTCGACGCCATCAACCGACAGCGTCCACAATCCCCCGTCAACGCAAACGCGGACCGACGCCTCCGCCGCGCGCGACGACGCGGTGCGAACGTGCTTTGATCCGAGTCGTTGCGGCCACCGAGCGAGCGTCGGATCATCGATGTTGAGGACCACCGTTTTCGCCCTCTCCGTGATCTCGAACTTCGCCGCTTCAATGACTTCAATGGTCTTCATCCGTTCCAGGTGAACCGGTCCAATGGCCGTGATGACCGCAATATCGGGTACGCACCACTCGCACAACGCACGGATCTCCCCCGGACCGTACGTACCCATCTCGGCAATGAAGACTCGGGTACCGTCGGCGAGACTCTCGTTGATGGTACGAGAGAGTCCGGCACGGTTGTTGAAACTCTTGGGCGATGCCACAACACCCCCGTCAACCCGTACCAAATCGACGAGGTGGTTCTTGGTCGAGGTCTTGCCAAACGAACCCGTGATGGCGACCACGGTTGGCGCCACGCGTTGAAGTCGAGTCGTCGCCTGCTTGACGAAGAGGTTCGCGCGGCGCTCCTCGAATGGTCCGAGAAGCCGGGAGGTCACGTCCAACAGCACCGGCACGGCCCAGACGACTGCCACGGCGAGAAACCACGGACGCTTCGACAAGGCACCCAGTAGAGCGAAAGCGAGCGCCACGACCGTCGCAACCACGGCAATCGTCGTCACGCGACGGGTCCAGCGCAGGGCGCTCGTACGGCCCTTGATGGAGAGTCCCTGTGGACAGAAAAGTCCGTAGAGAATGGCGACAACGACGAGAAGTACTTCTTCGTTGAGGACCGCCGTGACCAAGAGGGCGAGAATAAGGACATGGCTCAGCGTGATCGGTCGCCGCGGTGGTGCGTCCGCCGGGCGGCGCACACCCGAGAATCTCGATGGTGTGACGGCGTTCGCAGCGTCGGTTTGAGCCGACAACGGGCCGTGGACAGCCTGTTCGGCGGCGAGCGTCGATCGGGTGACCGGCGCCACCGGCGGCGACGACCAGCGCCCGAGGAATCGCCGCATTGACTGGGGTTCGTAGTGCTCGCGTTGCAGGACGCGCAGCCAACGCAGCATTTGGGCGCCGAAGGCGACCGCCAGCGCGAGCGCACCCAGAATGTCGAGAGCCGTGCGCACTAGTGAAGGACCTCGTTCACGGACGCGACCAGTTCGTCGGGTGCTTCGGTGGGCACGAAATGTCCCACGTGCGCGACGACTCGCACGGAGTGGGGACCGGCGAGAAGTTCGGCGCCGCGTTGGGCCACGTCAACGGGGACTTCGCGGTCGTTCTCGCCCCACACCAGCGCCACCGGCTGGTGAATCGTCGCAAGTTCTTCCTCGTAACTCTCGTTCACGGAAGCGACCAGCACATCGCGCAACAGTCCGTGGGCATTTCGGTAGTCGACGGAACCGTATTTCTGGCGGGCCGCTTCCATACGCGCATCATTGATGATGCCGCGACGGTGCATCGACCGCATAACTCGGTAGCCCAGTGGCGACGTCGATGAAGCGCCCCTCCGTAGGATCGGCGCACCAGTGAGCACCACGGCACTCACCATCAATGGTTCGCGTGCGGCCAGCACGGTGGCCACGGTCCCGCCAAAGGAGTGCCCGACGAGGACGAACGGACCGTTGCCCATCTCCTTGATGGCCGGTGCCACGAGGTCGGCGTAGTGACGAGCACCGCCGGCCTTCGCTGGTAGCGGCGACGCGCCGAAACCGGGGAGGTCCAGTGCGACCGAGGAAATGTGCGCGCCCGCCAAAATCGTCGCCACCGCCGCAAAGTCCTGGCCGCTTCGACCCCAGCCGTGGAGACAGACCACGCGAACCGGGCCGTCGCCGAACGGCTCACCGAAGAGGTTCCCATTGTCGTAGGCGCGCAGCACGCCTCAAAGGCTAGTTACCGCTGAACTCGGCCGAGAACAGGTCACTGCCTACCGGTAGCGTCAAGGTGACGATGAGCGACGAGCCAACTTTCACGCACGATCTCCTGATCGGCCTCACCCCTGAACAGCGTGAGGCCGTCATGTCGCCGTGTCGACGGTTGCTCGTTCGCGCGACGGCCGGTTCGGGAAAGACCCACGTGCTGATGTTACGAATTCAGCGCCGTATCGTCGACGAAGAGGTCAGCGCCGACCAGGTGCTCGCCATGACCTTTACTCGCAAGGCCGGCGACGAACTTCGCCGTCGACTCTTTCGTGCCGGCATCCGTGACGTGCGCGCCGGCACCTTCCACAAAATGGCGCTGAACATCGTCACGCAGTACCGAGAGGATCAACATCTCAAACCGCTCACCCTGGAACCGAGTCGACGTCGTCTGGTCGCCGCGCTCGCCGTCCAACTGCGTGAGAGCGGCGACTTGAAACTCGAGGAGTGGCAACTGCCTCGCGTCGAGCAAGAGATCGCGTGGGCCCTTAGCCAAGGATTCAACGGCGCTCTCTACGTGAAGAACGTCCGCAAACAACGACGTGATGCGCCGCTTGCGCCGGCGCAGTTTGCTGACGTGCTCGATCGCTACGTCGGGCTTTGTCGCAGTCGCGGCGTGCTCGACTTTGACCTCCTGCTGAGCGAAGCGATCGCTCTGTTGCGCGACGAGCCGAACGTGCTCGCCTCATTTCGACACCGCAACAAATCGATCTACGTCGACGAGACACAAGATATGAACCCGCTCCAGTTCATGCTGCTTCGCCAAATGGCAGGTGACGACCCCGACCTTTTTTGTGTCGGCGACCCCAACCAGTCCATTTACGGCTTCAACGGAGCCAATCCTCAACTGCTCCAGGAGATCATTCGCACGTGGCCCGACACGGTCGTCCTCGACCTCACCCGCAACCATCGCTCGACCGCCAACATCATCGAAGTGGCGAACACCTTGCTCGAGGACGGCGCCCAAGGCATCGTGCCGGCCAAGGATGAGGGTGACGTGCCCCTCATTCGCTCCTACGACACTGACGCCGAGGAGGCCCAACACGTCGCGACGTGGCTCGCCGCCAAACACCAACCCGGTACGCCGTGGCGATCAATGGCGGTGCTCGCACGAACGAATGCCCAACTCGAGGTGATCGCCGGCTACCTCGACGCCGCCGACATCCCCAATGAACGCCGAGGACCGGAACACTCTCCCGCGTCGGATCTCTTCGTCGCACCCGACACCTCACAGCGTCGACCGGATGACGAACAGACCGATGCCGTGGCCCTCTCGACGATTCACCGTGCCAAGGGCCTCGAGTTCCAACACGTGGCGTCGGTCGGGTGGGCCGAAGGTCAGTTGCCGAATTACAACGCCACGACCGCCGCCGAGCTCGCCGAGGAACAGCGACTGGCCTACGTGGCGCTGAGTCGGGCGGAGGACTCCTTACTCATAACGTGGAGTCTGGGCCGCAACGATCCGCGTTACCCCGATCGAGCACCATCGCGGTTTCTCGCGCCAATCGAGAAGGTCGTGGGAGCGATTGAAGCGAGGAACGCTCCCCTGACCGGCGACGCGCGTCGTGCGCGACTCGCCGCGATTCGGGCCGAACTCGAGGCCTCCGACGCCCTCATCGAGGAACGTCCGTCGAGGACCTTGCGATAAATCGACAGCGTTATAGTTCCCTACGAGGGCACAACTCTGGAGGCTCACCATGACCGACGTTGCCGATCGATTCCGCCAAAACCAAGAACAACTCGTCTTTAACGTTCCTCCGACCTTCGAGTCGCTCGACGCCGAACGTCAGCACCGCAAGGAGCGTTTGGCCGGTGCGCTGCGCATCTTCGGCAAGTTGGGTTTCTCCGAGGGCGTGGCCGGTCACATCACGGCGCGCGACCCCGAACTGCTCGACCACTTCTGGGTCAATCCCTTCGGGATGAACTTTCGACACATCCAGGTCTCGGACCTTATTCTCGTGAACCACGACGGCCAGGTCGTGGAAGGTCGACGACCGGTCAACCGGGCGGCCTTCGTCATTCACGCCGCCGTGCACGCCGCTCGACCCGACGTCGTCGCCGCGGCGCACGCCCACTCCATCAACGGCAAGGCCTTCTCATCACTTGGTCAATTGCTCGACCCCATCACCCAGGACGCGTGCATCTTCTTCGAGGACCACGCGCTGGTGACCGAAGGCGGAGGACGAATCGTCCTCGACGAGGAGGGCGGCCGCATCCTCGCGAAGGGACTCGGTGACATGAAGGCGGCGATCCACCAGAACCACGGGCTCTTCACCGTTGGACAGTCGGTGGACGAGGCCGCGTGGTGGTTCATCACGATGGAGCGGACCTGTCAGGCGCAACTCCTCGCCCAGGCCGCGGGCACGCCACGGCTGGTGAACGCCGACGACGCGCGCTACACCAGGGAGCAGACCGGTTACCCACTGGCCGGATGGTTCTCATTCCAGCCACTCTGGGACGACATCGTAAAGACCGACCCCGAACTTTTCGACTGACCTCGGACCAGTGTCACCGCCGATGAACGGGGCGCACGCCCTCCTCGCGACGCTGCAAGCAAATGGCGTCACGACGTGTTTCGCCAATCCCGGCACCTCCGAAATGCACTTCGTTGCCGGTCTCGACGACTTCGCGCAAATGCGCGGCGTGCTCTGTCTCTTCGAAGGAGTGGCGACCGGCGCCGCTGACGGCTACGCGCGGGTGACCGCAACGCCGGCGGCGACGTTGTTGCACCTCGGACCAGGTCTCGCCAACGGCTGGGCCAACTTGCACAACGCCCGTCGGGCGCACGTGCCGATGATCAACATCGTGGGCGATCACGCGACCACCCACGCACCGTTTGACGCACCACTTCAGAGCGACATCCCCGCACTCGTCTCGGCGCTCGAGGGTTGGCAACGTCGAACTCTAAACGCTGACGAGGTGGCGCGCGACACGGCTGACGCCGTACGCGCGGCCTACGGTCCGCCGGGCCACATCGCCACGCTCATCCTGCCGGCCGACGCGTCGTGGAGCGAGTTGACCTCGCCACCGTCGACGTGGCCGGTCGCCACACGTGACGAACCCATCGAACCGGACGAGCGCGCACTCGCGGGAGCTCTCCTCGCGCTTCGCACCAAGCGCACCGCACTCTTCGTGGGCGGGCCGGCCCTCGATCGCGAACAACTGGAACTGTGCGAACGTATTGCGGTCGCGTCCTCGTCCAAGGTTCTGATGGAGACCTTCCCCACGATCCTCGAGCGCGGTGCCGGTCTCAGCAGCGCCGAGCGTCTCATCTACTTCGCCGAATTCGCGCAAGCCCAGTTGGCCGACGTCGAGGCGCTCCTGCTCATCGGGGCACGATCGCCCGTGGCGTTCTTCGCCTACCCCAACGCCGACAACGGCTTACTGCCGAGTCACTGTGCCGTGCTCGACGTCGCTCCACTCGGCACGAGGTCGCTCAGCGCTCTGACGTACCTCGCAGAGGCCCTGGAAGCGCCGTTGCTCGAGCCGAGAACTGGTGAACGCATCGCTACGCCGTCGGGTGAGCTGAACAACCAGTCAATGGCGGCGGCCGTCGGAGCGACGATGCCCGATGATCTCATTATCTCGGACGAGTCCAACACGAGCATCGTGCACCTCTTCGGCGCGACCCAGTTCTCTCCGCCACACCGTTGGATGACCTTGACCGGCGGCGCCATTGGGATGGGACTCCCCCTCGCCACGGGCGCGGCGCTCGGAAGCGGTCAACGGGTACTGGCTCTCGAGTCGGACGGTTCGATGATGTACACGCTCCAGGCGCTCTGGACCATGGCGCGCGAGAGTCTCGACGTCACCGTGCTCGGTCTCTCCAATCGCAGTTACGCCATCCTGAACTACGAACGACAGCGCGTCGGTGCCGTGACCGACGGTGCGACGAGCCAGCGCATGCTCGACCTCGAGGGCCCGACGCTCGATCTCTGCAAATTGGCGAGCGCCCAGGGCGTACCGAGTGTGCGCGTGCGTACGGCCGACGAACTGGTCGTAGCGCTCGAGCGTTCCTACCAAACGCCCGGTCCGATGTTCATCGAAGCGGTGATGCCCAAGGGTCTCGGTTAGAGCGAGAATTCGCCCACGACGGGCGCGTGGTCTGACGGCTTCTCGCCCTTACGCGCGTCGCGATCGACGTAACTGTCGGTCGCCAACGCCAGCAGTCCGGCGTCGACGTACAGCAGATCAATGCGCAGTCCCCAGCCGCGGTGGAAGGCACCGTTGCGGTAATCCCACCACGAGTAACTTGGTAGTTCGGGGTGCAACGCTCTGGTGAGGTCGGTCAACCCGGTCGCCTCCAGCGCCCGCAATGCCGCACGTTCGGGCTCACTGACGTGGGTCGCCCCAATGAACTGCGCCGGATCGTAGACGTCCAAGTCGGCCGGCGTCACGTTGAAGTCGCCGCCCACGACCACGTGCTGGCCGGGGTCCCTCGCCGCCAGCAGATCGCGGAGCTTGGCGAGCCACGCCAACTTGTAGGTGTAGTGCGGATCGTCGAGGGCGCGGCCGTTCGGGATGTAGCAGGAGTAGACCCGCAGACCGCCGCACGTGGCGCCAATGATGCGCGCCTCGGGGTCCTCGTCGCCAAAACCGCGCATCACGTCAGCAATCCCGACTTTGGAGAAGATGGCGACGCCGTTCCACTGGCCCTGTCCGTAGTGTGCCGACTCGTAGCCGAGAGCCGTCAACTCATTCGCGGGAAACTTCGCGTCGGTCTGCTTGGTCTCTTGCACGAGCACGACGTCGGGACTGTGTTCGCGGAGCCACCCCTCGACGCGCGCCCATCGTGCGGTGAGGGAGTTCACGTTCCAGGTGACGACCTTCATTGACTATCGGCGAGGACGAAGAGGAGATCGGCCTCCGCCG
>DATCFS010000202.1:0-2568 GCA_036509375.1 Acidimicrobiales bacterium | reverse complement strand
TCAATGACCACTTCGGGTGGCGTGGCCTTGTCGTCGACGGCACCGACGAAGGTATCAAAATCGATGATTCGCACGCGCGAGTGTTCGTCACCGAGTCGGGCCGGTCGCTCCGGGTCGTCGCTGAACACCACGATCTTCGTGAGTTCACTCAGATCGTCAAGTTGGGAACGTACGCGCTCGAGTCGTTCTTCGTCGACGAAGAGGACCGAGGAGCCCGAGTCGGTGAGCCCGTACTGCAACTCTTCGGGCGTCCACCAGGCGTTCACGGGCACCACGATCGCTCCGGTGAGGACGGCCCCCCAGAACGCGATGATCCACTGCGGGAGATTTCTCGACGCGATGGCAACGCGGTCGCCCTTCGCCACGCCCGCGTCGATGAGCCTCGCGGCAAGCGTGGCCGCGTGGCGATAGTGCTCGTCGAAGGTCAATCGCTGACCCTCGTACACGAGGAAGTCACGCGAGCCGTGGTTGAGCGAGAGGTCGAGGATGTGGCGAAGGTTTTTCGGCGCGTGCTTCCACACCGTCAACTCGATGCCGTTGATAGTGGTTCGTTCGGTCTCGAACATCGAACCGGCCACCAGCATCTGGGCGTCCGCGTCGGCGAGTGAGAGTGGCGCGTCGCTCATGTGGCGAGATTACTTCGCGGGGTTGGCCGGCGGAAAGAGCGTGTCGCGGTAGTGCGCGAGTTCGGCAATCGACTCGAGGATATCGTCGAGCGCGCGGTGCGTTGTCTCTTTCTCGGGCATGGCGTCGAGCACGTCGGGGTACCACCGACGCGTCAACTCCTTCAATGTCGAGACGTCAACGTTGCGGTAGTGGAAGAACTCTTCGAGGGTCGGCATGTACTCCTGCAGGAAACGGCGATCGGTGCCGATGGAGTTGCCACAGAGTGGAATCGAGCGCGCTTCGGCGATGTGCTCTTTCAAGAATGCGAGCGTCGCATCCTCGGCCTCCTTGGTGGTCACCGTTGACGTTGCAATTGCCTTGATGAGACCGGACTTGGTGTGCATCTCGGTCACGAAGTCACCCATCTCGGCCATCTGTTCAGGCGACGCGTGGATTACCAAATCGGGTCCCTCGGCAACGACGTTGAGATTGTCGTCAGTGATAATGGTGGCGATTTCGACGATGACGTGACGACTTGGTTCGAGTCCGGTCATTTCCAGATCCATCCACACGAGCATGGCTCGACACTAGTGAATCCCATCGCCAACTCGAATCGACGGGCGATAGCCTCGCCACTATGGAAATCCTCGCCAAGGTGCTGAACCCCGACGCTGTGCTGCCGGTCTACGCCAACGAAGGTGACGCCGGTTGCGATTTGGTGGCGGTGGAGTCGTGCACGTTGCGCGCGGGGGGTGGACGGGCGCTCGTCGCCACCGGCTTCGCGATTGCGATTCCCGAGGGTTACGGCGGCTTCGTGCTTCCGCGAAGTGGACTGGCCGCCAAACACGGGGTGACGTGTATCAACGCGCCCGGCCTCATCGACGCGGGCTACCGCGGGGAGGTGTTGATCGCGCTGGTGAATCTCGACCCGACTTCAGACTACGAAGTGACCAAGGGTGACCGGATCGCCCAGCTCGTGGTGCTGCCCGTGCCGTCGGCGCATTTTCGAACGGTCGATGTACTGCCCAGCGCCGAACGGGGCACCGGCGGGTTCGGGAGCAGTGGCCGTTGAGTCGAACGCTGGACCCGCTCGACAGCGCGTTCGTCCTCCTCGAAGTGCCGGGGTCGGCCATGAACATTGGCGCGGTCATCACACTCGACGTCGACAGCGAAATGGACCCGACCGAACGTTTCGAGCTGATACGCAAGAACATTATCGATCGCCTCCACGAGATTCCGGTCCTGACCCAGCAAATCGTTCGTGCCCCGTTCGATCTGACCTGGCCGGCGCTCGTTCCCGACGACGCGTTCGACGTCGATCGTCACCTGCGGCGCGTCGCGCTCCCGTCGCCTGGTTCTCCCGATCAGTTCGACGCCCTCGTCTCGGAATTTCTTTCTCAAACACTCGTAGCGACGAGACCACGGTGGCAGTTGCTGTACATCGAAGCCCTAGAGGACGGGCGGGTCGCTCTCGCTCTGAAAGTGCACCACTCGCTCGCCGACGGCGTGTCGGGCGCCGAAACATTCGCCGGATTCTTCGACATCTCACCCGACGTTCGCCTTCCCGAACCGAACGATGTCACCGATACGGCTACGTCGACCACGATCACCTCATTCGGACTGCTCGCCGAAGCACTCGGCCGACTACGAAGTCGACCGGGGCGGGCGGTTGAGATAGTGACATCGTGGGTGTCACGCCTCTACGAGATCGTTCGAACGGTCGTGTCGGTGGTCGTTGCGCGGGGACG
The DNA here is from genome assembly GCA_036509375.1 of Acidimicrobiales bacterium. Lineage (GTDB taxonomy): Bacteria > Actinomycetota > Acidimicrobiia > Acidimicrobiales > RAAP-2 > RAAP-2. The sequence continues at coordinate 214 of DATCFS010000202.1, read as the reverse complement.
AAAGAGCGCGACGCCCAATCAGCCGTCGATCTTTGAGGCTCGCCGCTCGTCGCTCAACGCAATTGCGAGTGTCGAGAAGACCTATCTTCGACTGAGCGTTCCGCTCGCCGACGCCAAGCGCGTCGCGAAGAGTCACGGTGCTTCGGTCACCGACTTCGTCATGGCCACGACGAGCGGCGCCGTGCGACGTTTGCTCCTCGATCGTGGGGAGGTG
>DATCFS010000201.1:0-4085 GCA_036509375.1 Acidimicrobiales bacterium | reverse complement strand
TCTTCACCGACGACGGCGTGGGCGTCCAGGACCCGTCGATGATGCGGCGCGCGCTCACCTACGCCAAACCGCTCGGCGTGCGTCTGGCGCAACACTGTGAGGACGAGTTGTTGGCGGCATCGGGCACGATGAATGAAAGTTCGTTCAGCAGCCACCTCGGACTCGTCGGGCGTCCAGCTCTCGCCGAAGAACTGATGGTGCTGCGCGACATTGAGTTGGTGCGCCTGACGGGCGCACCACTTCACTTCTTACACCTCTCGACGGAGCGTTCGGTTGCGTTGGTCGCCGCCGCACGTGGCGAGGGCCTACCGGTGACCTGCGAAGTGGCTCCCCATCACTTCACGCTGGACGAGAGTGCCTGCGCCACGTACGACTCGGTCTTCAAGGTGCACCCGCCGCTTCGCACGGCTGGCGACGTCGCGGCGCTGCGCGCGGCACTGCGCGCGGGAGTGGTCGACGCCGTCGCGACGGACCACGCACCGCACGCACCGGAATTAAAGGACCTCGCCTTCGACGAGGCGCCGGCCGGGATGCTCGGTCTGGAGCACGCCGCTTCGTTGACCGCCGAGGCCCTCGGTGGGCAGGCCGATCCGCAACGGTTCTTTCAACTGCTCAGTCGAGGTCCCGCGTTCATTGCCCAACTTCGCCACGGTGACGCGCGCGTTCGCCATTCGGGGCACGGAGGAGCACTCGCGCGCGGTGAAGACGCCAACATCGTCGTGTTTGATCCGGGCGTCACGTGGACGGTTGACCGTCACGAACTCGCGAGCAAATCACGCAACACGCCCTACGACGGACGAACAATGCACGGGCGGGTGCGCGCCACGATTGCCAAGGGCCACCTGGTCGTCAGTGACGGGATCCTCACGTGACCCGTCCCTCCGCAGTCCTCGTGCTCGCCGACGGCGCAACGTTCGAGGGATACGCCGAGGGCCACTTGCCGGCCGAGGGATTCACAACCGGTGAGTTTGTCTTTAATACCGCGCTGAGTGGTTACCAGGAGGTCATCACCGATCCCAGTTACGCCGGTCAGATCGTGAGCTTCACCTATCCCCATGTTGGCAATTATGGGGTCACGCCCCTCGATGACGAATCACTTCGACCGTGGTGTCGCGGCATCGTCGTGCGCGAACTTTCCCAGGTGGCCTCGAACTGGCGGTCGGTCGGACCGCTCGAAGCGTTCCTGCGCCACCATCGCGTACCGGCCATTTCCGGCATTGATACCCGTCGCCTCACCAAACATCTGCGCGCGCACGGCGCACTGCCCGGGGCCTTCGGACATAGCGATCCGAACGTGGTGGCGGCAGCGGCGACGACCGCTCTCGGTACCGACAACATGGACCTCGTCACCACCGTGACGACGCGCACGCCGTACACGCGCGGTGACGGCCTCACGCACGTGGTCGCGCTCGACTACGGCATCAAGACGACCATGGTGCACCAATTGGCGGAGCGGTTCCGAGTGACGGTCGTGCCGTCATCGACGAGCGCCGACGAGATCCGCGCACTGACGCCAGACGGTCTCTTTCTCTCCAACGGCCCGGGCGACCCGGCGGCCCTCGGGGCGCAGGTCCGTGTCCTCGAGTCGTTGCTCGGGACGTTGCCGATCTTTGGCATCTGTCTCGGTCATCAACTGCTCTGTCAGGCGCTGGGCGGGTCGACCTTCAAACTGCCCTTCGGCCACCACGGGAGCAATCACCCGGTCTCGGACCTCGCGACTGGGCGAATTGAGATCACGGCGCAGAACCACAACTACGCCGTCGTGCCCGACTCACTATCGAGGGGCGTCGTGAGCCACGTCAATCTGAATGACGGGGTCATCGAGGGCGTGACCTCTCTCGACGATCGATGTTTCTCGGTGCAGTACCACCCCGAGGCCGGACCTGGTCCCCACGATGCTCGCTACCTCTTCGAACGGTTCGAAACCATGCTCAATCCCTCGGCGGTCGCGCACTGATGCCACGACGTTCCGACATCAACTCCATCATGGTGATTGGCTCCGGCCCGATCGTCATCGGTCAGGCCTGTGAGTTCGACTACTCGGGAACCCAGGCCTGCCAGGTGCTGCGCGCCGACGGCTTCAAGGTCATTCTCGTGAACTCCAATCCCGCGACGATCATGACCGATCCGGCAACGGCCGACGTCACCTACATCGAGCCACTCGACGCCGACGTACTGACCGACATCTTGGAGCGAGAACGGCCCGACGCACTACTGCCCACCTTGGGCGGCCAAACGGCTCTCAACCTCACCATGGAGTTGGTTCGTCGTGGCGTGACCGAGCGTCTCGGCGTCGAGGTCATCGGTGCTCGCCCCGACGCCATCGATACGGCCGAAGACCGCGAAAAGTTTAAGGTCGCCATGGCCGACATTGGACTGGCGGTTCCCGAATCGGGCTTCGCGACTAACGTCGACGACGCGCTCGCCATCGCCACCTCGATTGGGTGGCCCATCATCATTCGTCCGAGTTTCATCCTGGGTGGCGCCGGAACCGGCATCGCGCACGATGAGGCGACGTTTCGACACCTCGCCCACGAGGGCATCGTGGCATCGCCCATTAGTGAGATCCTCGTGGAGAAATCGATCGCCGGGTGGAAGGAGTTCGAGCTCGAGGTCATGCGCGACGTCGCCGACAATTGCGTCGTGATTTGCAGCATCGAGAACTTCGATCCCATGGGTGTGCACACCGGCGACTCAATAACCGTGGCCCCGATACAGACGCTGTCGGACGTTGAGTACCAGGCCATGCGCGACGATGCGTTCGCCGTCCTTCGCCGCGTTGGCGTCGAGACCGGAGGGTCCAACGTGCAGTTCGCGGTCAACCCCGAGACGGGCGAGCGTTTGGTGATCGAAATGAATCCCCGTGTGAGTCGCTCGAGCGCGCTGGCGTCCAAGGCGACCGGCTTTCCCATTGCGAAGATCGCCGCCAAGTTGGCCGTGGGGTACACCCTGGACGAGATCCAGAATGACATCACGAAAGTGACGCCGTCGAGTTTCGAACCGGTCATTGACTACGTCGTCACGAAAATCCCGCGCTGGGCCTTCGAGAAGCTGCCCGGTGCCGCAGCGGAACTGGGCACTCGGATGCAGTCGGTCGGCGAGGTGATGGCGATTGGACGTAACTTCGCCGAGTCGTTGCAAAAGGCCGTGCGCTCCCTCGAACAGGGTCGCGTGGGCTTCGCTCTCGGTCGAGCGTCGGAGTTCGTTTCCATGGACGACGAGACGTTGTGGCACAACGCGGTCGTCGCCACGCCCGAGCGGCTCTTCGCGCTCCACGAACTCCTCTGGCGCGGCGCTTCAATCGACGAGGTGGTCACGCGCACTCGGATCGATCGGTGGTTTATCCACCAACTAAGCGAGATCATTGAGCGTGAACGCGAACTTACGCCCGGCGTGGCGCTCGAGGAGTTCGACGTTCGCCAGTGGCGTCGCTACAAGCAGTGGGGCTTTTCCGACGTGCAGATTGCCCTCTTGACGGAGAGGAACACTAGCGACGTCACCGCACTGCGACGGGCGGCTGGGGTGGTCACGACGTTCAAGACTGTTGACACCTGCGCGGCCGAGTTCGACGCGTCGACGCCCTATCACTACAGCACCTACGAAGACACCAGCGAGGTCGAATCGTCGCCACGTGACCGCGTCGTGATCCTTGGTTCCGGTCCCAACCGAATCGGCCAGGGCATCGAGTTTGACTACTGCTGCGTCCACGCGGCGATTGTGCTGCGTGCGATGGGCTACGAGACCGTCATGGTCAACTGCAATCCCGAGACGGTGTCGACCGACTACTCGACCTCGGACCGGCTCTACTTCGAACCGCTCACGCCCGAAGACGTCGCCGAAGTTATCGCGGCGGAGCAGGCGGCGTGCACTGACGGGGCCCGTGTCGTTGGCGTCATCGTCTCACTCGGTGGACAGACGCCCCTCAAGCTCTCCCACTCAATCGACCCGGCGCTCGTGTTGGGCACGCCCGTCGCATCGATCGACGCCGCCGAGGACCGCGAACAGTGGTCCCGTATTTGTGCGTCGCTCGGACTTCGTCAACCGCCCGGCGACGTCGCCCTGACGTTGAGCGAAGCGAAGGTCAT
>DATCFS010000200.1:0-3819 GCA_036509375.1 Acidimicrobiales bacterium | reverse complement strand
ATGAAACCGACGGCTACTGAGACAACCGGCCACGTCCAGCCGTGGGTCCTCGCGACCGTGTTGAAGCGCTCCCCCCAGTCCGTTCGTGGGGTCAACGAGTCCGAATTCAACGATGAACGGCGCCCATTCGACGGTGGGAGCGGGACCATCTAATCAGATTGCCATGCTTTCAATCTCAAGTAAGAGATTGCTGACGTCGGCCCTCGGGTAACACGAAGTCGAAGTGCGGCTAGGGGCAACCTTGTCCTCTAGGACCCGGCGGATTCCAACTCGCACTGAAATACCAGTGATGCGTACCGGGTCCCGTAGGAAATGCCCACGCTTGGACAACATGTGCGCTCGTTACGTCGAGTGTCCAGTGCGGGAGACGCCCTGCCGACGGTCTCGGCTTGGAGTCGTGACGCTGCCAGCCTTGTCGTTTGAGGGTGTCATCGATTTCCCTAATGACGGTTGCGCGCGGACCGGTGTCGATGAACATCACCGACACCTGATCAGTGGTCCAGCCGGAACGTGAACCGGGAATTTCCGCACAACCTGAAACCCATGACGCCGCGGAGGATTGCGTTCGCAGATCAGTGGCGTTTGCAGGCACCGCATTTCGAATCGCTACGACTTTGGAGAAGATTTCACTCCCGTTCGCAATAGAGTGCGCGGAATTGACAACGATCCATGTGGCGAAGCCAACGATGACTATCAGCGCAACAGCGCAAAACTCCTTCATCGATTTAGTCATAGGACGCTCGGCACTTCTCGTCCGCACTTGTGGCACATACCGGGTAACTGAGTCTCGGGAATCGACTCGGAAGGTTCACGCATCAATCGAGTCTTGTAGACGCCAGCCAGAAATCGTTGACGCCGACCCGGCCAGCCATCAGCGAGCGTCATCTCCATGGGTCTGTCGAATTGACTTGAAGTTCAGATCTCTTCCACCCGGGCGAACCCAGCGCCCCAGCCCGGGTACTTACTTCCTTGATAAGTTCACTTCGAGACATCTTGAACTCCGCCGCAATACGCACCTTCGATATTGGATGCACATACTTGTCAGAGAGCACTTCGTCATTTCCTTCTGAGGAATACATCGCCGGTCGCGAACGCGGTCGAAGTGCCGGGCTAAAAGGAGTTCTCAAAGTCCGATTGAGAAGGATTTTGGCTGGAGCGATTCTGGGTGGAGCGTTTGCGGCGATGATGTTGGCCAGCCCCGCGACGACGGGAAGACGATCGTTTTCACTCCCAATCGCTTTGTCGGTATTTGCCATCTTCATTGCGTCGGGATGCCTCGGTAGCCTGAGAACCCGTCAATCGTATCGTCGGAGCATTGGGCACTTGCGAGCTGACATCGTGCGCTCGGTCATGGCGCCCAGCGACACGGCGCATGAACCGGGGCGACTTCAGAAATGGTGGCTGCGAAGTGACCTCTCGGGTGAAGATCCTTGGGAACGGTCCGCCGCGGACCGCGGTAACAGCCCAAATCGAAAATATTGATTCGCCGTCGAGTTCAATGGAGGAGCAACCATGCGAGTGGTCGTTAGTGAGTTCATAAGTCTCGATGGGGTGGTGCAAGCTCCCGGCGGACCGGATGAGGACACCAGCGGAGGATTCCGTCACGGTGGTTGGTCGATGCCCCTCTTCGATCCTGCGGTCATGGGTTCGGTCATCGGTGGAATTGCCGAGCGCAGCGAAGCGTTATTGCAGGGTCGTCGTACCTATCAAGTGTCGGCCGCCGCGTGGCCCAATCGCGGCGGCGATCCATTCGCAGACTGGGTCAATTCGACCCAGAAGTACGTGGTGTCGGACACACTCGCTGAGACTGATCTGACATGGAGTCCGACCACGATCATTCGAAGTACTGATCTCGTCCAGAGGGTGATGGACCTTCGTGATCAGCCTGGGGGCGACATCTATGTCTACGGCAGTCTGACGCTCGTTCGCGCGCTCCTGGCAGCTGAATTGGTCGACGAACTAGTGCTGATGATCGAGCCGATCACACTGGGCGGTGGCAAGACGCTATTCCCCAACGATGGCGAAGTCCGACGCTTTGTGTTGGACTCCGCGGCGACGTCAAGCACTGGCGTCCAAATCTGTACGTATCATCCGGCGCGAGAGAAGCGTGGATTGAGGTGTGCCGAAGTCGAGCCGCTTGAGTAGGTCCACGACCAATGCTTGTTAACGAGAAGCTGGCCTCCCCCGCGGTGACCCACTGAGGTGCACTAGTTTCGACAAGGCGAGGAGAGCACGGGGCCATGAGTAACAAACAGGAATGGGGCGACGCGTTTGCGTCCGCGCCGACCAGTGCAATGAGATTCTATGACGAAATCATGGTTCCGCGAATGTTCGATCCGTGGGCCGAACTCTTGCTTGACCAAATGAAACCACAGAGCGGACAGGCGGTTCTCGATATCGCCTGCGGGCCGGGAACAGTAACTCGACACGCCGCGCATCGGGTCGGCCCCTCAGGACGGGTCACGGGCTGCGACAGGAGTCCGGCGATGCTCGAAATCGCGCGCTCGAAACCTTCGGTTGGTGCCAGCGCACCAATCAAGTACCTGGAATGCTCGGCCGATTCGCTCAGCGTGCCCGACGGCGAATTTGACATGGTGAGTTGTCAACAGGGCTTACAGTTCTTCCCCGACCGACCGGCGGCCCTCGACGAAATGCGACGAGCGTTACGGCCCGGCGGACACGTGGGCATTGCCGTCTGGTGCGCCATTGAGGACTGTCCGCCATTCGCCGCCCTGGCGATTGCCTTGGGACAGGTGCTTGGCACCGAAACAGCAGACGCGTACGAAGCCGGCCCTTGGGGGTTCAGCGATACAGATTCGTTAGCCCAACTTGTTAAGGACAGCGGATTCACGAATGTGCAAGTGCGCAGGTATGAATTGCCGTTGGTCTTTGATGGCGGTCCCGGTCAGCTCTTGCTTACGCTGCGCGCAACCTCGGTGGCGACGACCCTCGCACAACTTCCTGTGGCAGATCTGGAGGCGCTCGCTGCCGCAGTTGAGGAGGCCACTCTCCCAATAACTTTCGACGGAACCGTGCGCTCTCACGCGATGTCAAACATCCTGACTGCGCGGGCCAGCGCCTAATGAGTTGAACCGTTTTGCTGTCTCTTCCGGGATTCAATTGGACCGCGTTGATGCGTATCACGATCATTCGTCATGCCTTTCCGATTGGGCGGCCTCCTTTGGGAGTTAGTTGAAGTTGGCCACGAGATGGCGTCAACCTCTGAACCTGATGAGCTTGTGGCCCTGAACAACGAGTCGGACGATAATGACGTTGCACCAAGGAGAGTTTCCAGCCACTATTGAAGAACGTCCAATCTGGAGAAAGAGTTAATGAGAGACATCGTCAGTACGGAGGACGCGCCGTCGTCCCCTTTCTTCAGTCAGGCTGTAAGAGGTGCCGGTCTAATCTTCGTATCCGGTCAGGCCGGTCACGATCCGAGAACGGGCCAGTTGGCTGGACCGACAATCGAGGAGCAAACCCGCCAAAGTCTGACGAACATCAGGGCCATTCTGGAGTCGGCGGGAAGTTCGATGGACAAGATCGTGAGTGCAACGTTCATTCTGAGTAAACCGGAGGACTTTCCCGGCATGAATGCTGAATGGAAGGCGTGGTTTCCTCACGACCCTCCAGCGCGCCAAGGGGCCAAACTCCCTGTGGATGTCAGTGGTCTTCTGGTGTCCATCGCGGTTATCGCTGTTGAATGACGAGTCTGCAATAGATCAGAGGTCCGCCACCGATTTCAACCGCGATGGCCCGGTTTTCGAATCGCCAGGCAAAGAACATGGACGTGGCAGAACGTCCCGGCGCGTTCGCTAG
>DATCFS010000199.1:0-7019 GCA_036509375.1 Acidimicrobiales bacterium | reverse complement strand
CACGTCCACGTGGCTCCTCATCGTCGTGCTGCGCGGACACCCGTCGGCGAAGCTCGGCTCGTATCACGTGGCGTACACCATTGGCTTGCAGCACGGGATCCTCGTCATCGGTCTCTACATCGTTGCGACGTGCGGTTCGATGCTCGCCTCCGGACTCCGAAGTGTCGTGTGGTTCGGCCTCGTCAATCTCGTCGCGATCGTCGTCCTGGCGCGACTCTGTGCCGATGGTTTCGCCTCACTGTGGTGTTTTTACGCGGCGCTCGCGAGCGGGGCCATCGCACTCCACATGCGCCTGGCCAAGCCGAATCCCAAGCTGATTCCAATTGGTCAGTTCAGTCGCTGAGTCGTGCCTCGAGACGACTTCGCACGTCGGGCCATTCCGAGGGAAGGACCGAGTACATCGCGGAACTGCGCGGGAGATCCTCCTCACCCGCGACCTGGGAGGCTTGCCAATTTCGAAGCACGCCCTCGAACTGCGCACCGATGCGCTCGATCGCGCGCCTCGAACGGTCATTGCGTGCATCGGTCTTGAGGTCGAGACGCTGCACTTCCCACACGTCGAACGCGTAGGTCATCATCAGGAGTTTCGCCTCGCCATTCATGGGGCTGCGTTGCGCCGCGGGGGCGAGAAACGTACCACCGATTTCGGCGCCGTCGGGATAGGGGCGACCCCGCCACCACCGCAACGTGAGGAATCTCGTCATCCCGATGATGGCGCCGTCCGAGGTGCGCCGAGTGGCGAACGGCACGGCCGCCCCCTCGTCTCGGTCCGACAGGAGCTTGGTGACCAGCGACTCCCATTCTGGAATGTTGTCGGGCACGTTCGACCACCCAAAGGTCGAACGGTCGCCCGAGGCCGCAGTGGCCAGGTCGGGTACGTCGGCGAGCGCGAGGGGGGTGAGGGTCGCGTGGCGACCCTCGAGGGTGACGTCGGCGAGTGAACGCATGATGCAACTGTACGAGGGCAGTCGCTCGCGCGCCGAGTGGCTCGAAGAGCACGTAATGGACGCGTGCTCGTATGCTCGCCACATGCCTTCCTTCCAATCGGCAGCGTGGTGTCAACGAGGAGGAGCCCAAGGGGGTTGGGTGCTCCGACGTGACCGTGAGGACGGCCGCGGTCGTCGAGTCGAGCAGGTGGTTGCGTGAACGTCGTTGCGTACATCATCGGACTCATGATCTGCGTGGTGACGGTCATCAGCGTCGTCTTCATCCTCGTACTGCCCCGCCAGCCCCAGGGTTTGGAGAAGATGACGGTGATCGTGAACCGGAGTGTTCACTACACCTTCGTCAACCTGGCCCGTGTCGCCAAGACGTACGAGGGGAAGGATTCGATCCTCGCACCGACCGCGCCCGTGGCGCTGGTCGCTCAGTTACTCTTCTGGGCGGCGAGTCTGGTCGTCGGTTTCGCCCTCATGCTCTTGCTCACGACGCACAACTTCGCACAGGCCCTGACCCAGGCCCTGACGTCGCTCTTCACCGTTGGAGCCATTCACACCGGGGGCACCGCCAACACCGCCATCGACATCGCCGCCGGTGCCACGTGGGTAGTGATCGTCGCCTTGCAGATTGCGTACCTGCCGTCGCTCTACAGTTCCTTCAGTCGTCGCGAGGCACTCGTGACAATGCTGCAGAGCCGAGCCGGTTCGCCCGCCTGGGGACCCGAGATCATCGCGCGACACCAACTCGTCGGCATCACCGACGCCCTGCCGCAGCTCTACTCCGACTGGGAGCAGTGGGCGGCCGAGGTGACCGAGAGTCACACGACCTATCCCGTGTTGCTCCTCTTTCGCTCACCCGAACCGTGGTTGAACTGGATTGTCGGACTGCTCGCGGTGCTCGACGCTGGCGCGATGCAGTTGGCACTTAATCCCGATACCGCACCATCGCAGACCAGGCTGTGCTTGCGCATGGGCTTCACCCTCTTCAATCGAATCTCGGGTTCGCTCGGGTACAAGATCGACCCCGACCCGGACCCCGACGGCGACATCCAGCTCACGTTCGCCGAGTTCGAAAGCGCCGTCGATAAGTTGAAGGGCTACGGCTACCCGATGGAGCGCACCGCCGAAGAGGCGTGGCCGCACTTCAAGGGTTGGCGGATCAACTACGAGACGTCGGCGTACGTTCTGGCCGATCAGTTCACCGCTCCGCTCGCGCCCTGGTCCGGCACGCGCCGACACCTACGCGTCGGCGTCGTCGAGCCACTTCGACCACCGCATCGTTCACCGGGACTGGTCAAGATCGCCGCGGCCCGACCGGAGGTCGTGAATCCGCCGCACGAACGCGCATCGCGGATTCGCAAGAACAGCGCCCCCGACCCCGAGTAGGCAAGAATCCCGCACCGTGAAGTGCGGGATTCTTGGGGTGCTGACGTCTGGGCCTAGGAAGATTGCGTCGGCCTAAGGGCCACAGACCTATCGGAGGTGGTTAGTAGAGGATGGGTCCGCCGGGATTAATACCTCCTGTGGAGACCGGAGCTTGGATGTAGGCGGGGTCAACGGCGATGGTCGACCACGTACTCGTGTACGTCGTTCCGTCGGCATTGGTCACCGTGCCGGTGAACGTGTAGATCGGCAATAGCCACACCGAATTGTCAGTTAAGACGTAGGACTGCAGCGACACGGTGTCAGAGTCGAGCGTCACGTTTACGATCGGCGGACCCGAGGGTGCCGTGGTCGTCGTGTCATTGGAACCGGGAGTCGGCGTAGGCGGCGGAGTGGCGGTGCCAGTGCTGGTGCCAGTGCCGGCAGCGGGTGAGGTCGTGGTCGGCGCCGTGAGCGGCTCCACTGATCCACCAGAGCCGTTGCCGTTGGCGAAGAGCGACTGCTGCTGCGCTTCGAGCACGGTCACCGCGGCCACCGGGCTTTGTAGTGGGTACTGGACGACGGGCATCGTGGTGAAGGCAGGACCATTGGCACTCACGATGCTGTTGTTCTGATCGACCGTGAACGACACGTTCTGGTCGGTCGTCATCCCGTCAACGACGACGGTGTAGTCCACGGACTCTTCGTACGTCGTGACGTCGGCCTGTCCCGGTGAACTCGTGACGTCAGTTTGCGTCGAGAACGACGGGTTCGCGACCTGGTAGCCGTAGCCGAGTTGGCCGAGGTAGTTCTGCACGTCGCCCTCGAGCGTTGACTGGCTCGGCACGTTGCCCGCGCCACCGTCCGAGGTCACTGACGTTGACGAGGCCGTCGTGAAGTGGTTGTACTGGAACTCCGGCACCCCGCCGTAGTTCGCGTAGTCAACTTCGCCACCGTTGGCGTTGTTAATCGTCCAGTCACTGCCGTCACCGTTTTGGTCAACCGGTGCACCGCTCACGCCGAAGATCGCCGCGACCCGGCTGTCTTCAGCCGAGCCACTGGTCGGGAATGACAACTGATAGGCGGCGCCGCTTCCGGCACTGGCACTGAGATTGGGACCGGCGGTGAAGTTGAACTCTTCGTAGATGCGCATCATGTCGCTTCCCGCTGGAACCTGGGACGAGTAGATCGTTCCGGGCTTCGTGGTGGACTTCGTCTGATGGGTACTCGTGGCACTCAAGGCAAAGACCTGCAACGCCGGACCGGCGTTTTCGAGCGCGGCTATGCCGCCCACCGTGAGTAGCGACGCCATTGCGACCGCGCCGGCCATGCGGAGTTGAAAGCTGCGCAGGACGTGGCGACGGACCCGAGGTGTTGGCGTCATGATGCGCGCCATGACGGCGTTCGGGTCGCGCATCTCGTAGTTCGTGCCCGCGACCGGATCGGCGGCACGCAATCGTTCGTTGAAGTCACTCATGAAATCTCCTCTGCGTTCATACCTAGTACTTGTCGCGACGAGTTCGAAACTTTCAGTGCACTTCCAGTGCGGCGAATCGTTCGCGAAATCGGGCCTGAGCACGGGTTAGGCGGACTGCGGCGGCGTTCGTCGTGATGGACAGCGCAATACCCAGTGCGTGGGTGTCGAGTCCGTCCCAGGCGTTCAACATGAGAACTTCGCGGTCGTCCTCGGTGAGCGCCACTAACGCTTCGCGAACGCTGGTGTCGGCAATGACGAGCTCTTCGGCCGACGGTTCGTCGGCGGGCGAACGGAGCGTCGCTTCGACGTTGTTTCGCCGGTACTGACTTCGACGCGCGTTGCGCAAGATATTACGTGCGACGCCAATCATCCAGGGAAGTTCCGCGTCAAGCGGTACGTCGTCTAAACGACGCCACACGACGAGCAGCGTCTCCTCCACCAGATCGTCGAGATCACCCAGAGTGAGGGGATGAAGTCGCCGTCGAATGTAGTTGCCGATGGCTGGACTGTGGTCGTGGACGAGTCGGCGAAAACGATCATCTTGAGGTGAGCCCATAACCTGCTTCTGTCCGGTCACTTCCGATTCTTACCGCAGTCGGACATTTTCCTGAGAACGGTGTCGGAGAGGTCCTAGCGGGTGTTGGTGCGAACGAGCATCGCCTCTTGCTCGCGGGTGAGCCACCACGACGGCCAGTCGCGGTCGTTCCACCACGCCTGCACGTCCTCCACGCTCTCGCTGAGGTCGCGCAGCGTCAGGCCCGCCCCAATCGCCTTGGCCGGGTCGATATCCATGACCGTCTCATTCTGCGAACCCGACCAGAGGGGGAACCTCGAATCAAGGTGGTGACTCGAGACGTGTCGGGGCGAGACCTCCACGAGCTTCGTGTCGCTTGGGGCGATCTGTTCAGCAATCTGCTCCATGACGCCGAAAAACGTGGGGGCGGGGAAGGGGCCCGCCACGTGAAAGGCCCCGAGCGTGGTGTCGTTCGCCAGTTTCACCACGAACTCACCCAAGTCGCGTGCGTCGATGAACTGAAGGGCGTTGTCCCTCGGCCCGGCGACCGCAATGTTGCCGCCGCGCGCGATGCGCTGTACCCAGTAGGGGAATCGCATTGTCGCGTCGTGGCTGCCAATGACGTAGGTCGGTCGAACGATGGTGAGTTGATCACCAAAGAGCTCAACGGCCGCCTTTTCGCAGGCGGCCTTCAACGGACCGTAGGACTCAGCGGTAATCGGGGCGTCGGGCGCAGTCGGCGCTTCACTCCAAAGCGTGGCGGTCTCTTCCGTGGCGCCGATCGTCTTCGGATCTTCGTAGGCCGAAATCGATGAGATTTGGATGTGGTGGCCCCCCCGCTCACCGAGCGCCGCGTGCAGCACCTCAACGTCGTGTGGACGATAGGCAATGGCGTCGACGGTGACGTCGAAGTTCAGTCCGTCGAGGGCGGAGAGATCGGACTGTCGATCGCCGACCAGCCGCGTCACGCTTTCGGGCAGATCTGTTTCGGTCTCACCACGATTGATTACTGTGACGTCGTGGTCAGCGCCCAGCGCGGCGAACGCGATTGCGCGCCCCACAAACGATGTTCCACCAACTATCAGAACCTTCATTCGTCTCCTCTCAACGTGACAGACGTCATGTTACGAGGCTTTGCCCCGAGATTGAGGAGGACGGTTCACGATTGCGAGGACGCAGCTCGGCGGGGACTGGGCACCACCAACGCCGGCGTCCAGTTGAACGTGGTCTCTTCGGGGGCCACTCGTACGGTTTCTTGACACGTGCGCGCTCGTGCGTAGAGTTGGCGCAGTCACGACGGGGAGGCGTTCGCTATGACGAGGTCATTGCTACCGGAGCGTTCCGGCGACGGTGGATCGGAGCGTCTTGAAGCGTTCAGTGACGCCATCCTCGCCATCGCCATCACGTTGCTGGTCATCGAGATCCGGATTCCTTCGACGAGCGGACCTCACCTTGGTGCGGCCCTTCGACATCTCTGGCCCTCCTACCTCGCCTACGGACTTTCCTTCACGACGATTGGTTTCGTGTGGGTGGCCCATCACGCCATGTTTCGCCGGGTCCGCGACGTTGATCGGCTGCTCCTCATCCTCAATCTCGGCCTCATGATGTGCGTGGCGTTCCTGCCGTTCTCGACCGCGGTGCTGGCGCGCTACTCGTTCAGCGTGACGTCGGGCGCGTCGACGTCGGCCGAGCTCTACAGCCTCAACATGCTCGCCATTGGACTCTCGTTCCTCAGTCTCTGGGTCTACCTTTCCTTCCACCTCGAACTGTTCGTCGGCAACGTGGACAAACGAACGATCCAGCGCACCATTCTTCGTGCGATGCCACCACCCGTGGCGTACGCCGTGACGGCGGGACTCGCTTTCACGAACGCAAAACTCTGTTACGTCATCTGGGTGATTACGACGCTCTACGTCGCCGTGGGACCGGCCGCCCGGAAGATCCCGGTATGGACCGGGGAGGAAGTGAGTGAGGTCGAGCCGACGTGATGTCGTCGAAACGAGTCGCCGACTAATTGAGGTTGCGCTCAGTTGCCCAGTGCGACAACTGGTAGCGACTCGAGAGTTGCAGCTTTCGAAGAACCGACGAGACGTGACTCTCGACCGTCTTGGTGGAGATCGTCAGTTCCTTCGCAATGTCCTTGTAGGAGTACCCGCGCGCAATGAGACGGAGCACCTGTCGCTCGCGCTGGGTCAATTGGTCAAGTTCGGGATCAACGGGTAGTTCACTGCCAACGGCGCTCGCCCCCGTCGAAAAGGCGTCAAGGACGAAGCCGGCCAGTCGAGGCGAGAAGACGACGTCACCGGCCGCGATCCGGTAGATCGCGTCGATCAGGTCCGGTCCCGAAATGTTCTTGGTCACGTACCCTCGAGCACCGGCGCGGATGACACTGATGACGTCGCTGGCGGCGTCGGAGACGGAAAGGGCGAGGAAACAGACGTTGACCTTCGCGTCACTCACACCCTTCAGCACGGCCTGACCGCCGCCGTCGGGCATGTGCACGTCGAGCAACACGACGTCGGGCAGCCGTTCAACGATCATTTCGATGGCGGCCTCCACTTCGTCGGCTTCACCAATGATGTCGACGGAGCCGGCGATCTCCGCGCGAATGCCGGAGCGAATCAACTCGTGATCATCGACGAGGAAGACGCGTGGCTTCGTTGACTCGACCATTAGGTGCGCGGCAGCACGAGCTGCACTTCGGTTCCCGAGCCGACGGACGTGTCGA
>DATCFS010000198.1:0-6876 GCA_036509375.1 Acidimicrobiales bacterium | reverse complement strand
TGGAGGCGACGACTCCGGGCATGACGTTCCTACCGACGTGGGACCTTTTCGCCAACAAGCAGCATCAGTATCAAAACAACGAACGGGTCAACAACATTCCTTCGGTCCTTCGTTCCACCGACGGCATCCACTTCAGCTACGTCGGTGAGAACGTGATCGCGACCTACGTCACCAAGAGCATCGGCTCGGTGTACCACGTCATCGTTGCTCCCGAAGCGCCGATGAATATCGACAACTGACGAGTCTCAGAACTTGAAACGTACGTGCGCGAGGTGACCGACGATCAGCGTCGAATCCCACGAAAGCCCAGCGCAGAGCAGTAAGAGGAGCACGACGGCCACGCCGTCGCCGTCCAAACGCTTCGAGCGTCGAATCGGATTCTCGAGGAGGTGATAGGAGACCATCGCGCAGACCAGCGCACCGGCGATTTCAATCGGTCGCGCCCACTGCGACGTCGGTGGGTGGACCATTTGCAGGGGCAGTAAGAGCCAAACGAAGTGCCACAGATACAGCCCGTAGGAGATGTCGCCGATGTAACGAAGCGGTCGCCACGCGAGCCACGAAGGCGGTCCCCCCGTGGCGCTTTCTTGCCCGCTCCAGAGCAGGACGGCGGCCGTGGCGCACGGCCACCACGCCAGCACGCCCGGATAGACGCTTTGGGCATTGAGTTTCCAGACCGCCAGTCCCAGGCCCACGAAGGCGGTCGTGCCCAACAGGGCGTTGAACACGGGCGCCCGTTTCGCCCACGCGCCCGGGAGCAACGTCATGAGTCCTCCGAGTGCAATCTCCCAGAACCTGGTGAAGGGCGAGTAGTAGGCGGCAGTCGGACTGATCGGGGTGAGGTGCCAGGACCACCACGCCGACGCGACGATGGCCATGACGAGGAAGGTTCCAAGGACGCCGGCCCGTCGACGCAGCGGCGTCATCAACGTAAGCGAAAAGACGACGAGTGGAAAGACGAGATAGAACTGTTCCTCGACCGCCAGTGACCAGTAGTGCGTCACGAGTGACGGGAAGATACCGGGAATGAAATAGTTACTCCCGGTGTTGATGAGGCGAAAGTTCATCGAGAAGAGCGACGCCCATCGCACGTCGCCGAACAGCTGACGATTGAAGTTGACGCCCAAGAGAAAATAGGAAGTGAAGATGGTCGTGACCAACACGAGCGTCGCCGCGGGCACGATACGACGGATCCGGCGACCGTAGAAGTACGCGAGGTTGCCTCGGACATTGTCGGCCGGTTGTCGTCGCAACAGATTCGTGATGACGAAACCACTGATGACGAAGAAGACGTCGACTCCGATGTAGCCGCCCTCCAGACCGGGGACGCTCGCGTGATCGAGAATGACCAAGATGACGGCAACTGCGCGAAGACCTTGAATATCAGGTCGAAAGCGTTGGTGTTGGTGGGACGGGTTGGTCGACAACGCGTTCCCTTCCCTGATCACCGGCGGTCGAAAAGCGCTCACCTCACGACAGTACCGCCCAACTCTTCGCCCTCGGTCCGGTGGCGAGCAAACGACACGGTCGGTGCTGGGCTCAGTCGGAGAAAGTGCTCACCACGAACGAAGCTGAACTCTTCGCGGGTAGCAATCGAGTCCGAAGGGGCCGGTATCCCTTACGTCGAGATGGCGGTGCCATCACGCAGCACGATCGCCCCGACCTCCATGCGTCTTTCGTGTCGTGCTCGACGTACAAGGGCAACAACGCCGAGCACAATCACGAATGGAGTCGAAGCACTCGCCCCCACGCTGGCTCGTCCATCGAATTGAGTAGCGCACCAAAGCCGTCGGGCGCGCGCCAGTCCCTCCTGGCCGACGTCGTCACGGGAGCCGTGGCGCTGCGACAGATCTGGAAGTTGTGCTCTATAAGTGCGGCCACAAGCGCGTGGTCCTCAGCCAAGGAGAGTGGCGGAAATCCGCCAACCGTGAGAAGGGCGCGCGCCGAGAGACCGAGATTCGCACCGTGAACGTGGGGATGGCCGTCACGAGCAATGTAGCGCCTGGCGTAGCGTCGTTTGGTCTCGGCGCTGTGTTCGGACCAGTCGTCGACCACAACTGTGCCGACGAACGCGTCGTAGCCTTCGGCCTCCATGCGCATCTGGTGAAGAAGCCAGTGGTCCGGCACGACGCTGTCAGCGTCAGTCGTGGCGAGCCAAAGGTCCTCTACGTCGACCTCGCCGCTCTCGAGGAGGGATTTGAATCCCTCAGCACGCGCACCGCCGGCACTTCGTACATTGACTTCCACGACGTCGACACCATGCTGACGTGCCACGTCCGCGGTCGCGTCAGCGCAACTGTCGGCGACGACTAACACCCGCACGGGCGGCACGCCACCCTGCTTCGCGGCGTTCTTCAATGCCCCTAAGCAACTCGCCAGCAACTTCTCCTCGTTATGCGCCGGAACGACAATGCCGAATGCCCCGATCATTTGAGACCGGTCCTTTGCGCGACGGAGCAACCACCCACGTCGTCGACGTCGTAGCGCTTCACGTAGACCGCGAGATCGAAGTCCGCCTCCGAGTGGTGCACCGTTCGTACCAGCGTCCCGGCCACTTCAGCGGCCAGGGCGCCCTGGACAGCGTCACCGCGCTGAGGGTAATCCGCAACTGCCCAACGCCAGTGGACGGAGAGGAGCGTGCCCCCCGGCGCGACGGCCCGAGAGGCCTTCGCGAGCACATTGGGGAGGTCGCGCTCGTCAAAGTAGTAGAGAAGCTCGGAGAGGACGACCAAGTCAAACTGTCCGTGAGGCCACTCCTCGGGCAATTGCCGCCGTTCGAGAAGCACGTTGCACCTGCCCTCGAGTCGTCGATCGGCCTCGCGGAGCGCGATTGGGGAGATGTCCGACGCCAGTAACGATTCGCAACGGTCCGCGAGGCCGAGGGTGAGGACACCGATCGAGCATCCCGGTTCGTAGGCGCAACCGTAACGGGGCTCGGGTAGGGCTGCGAGCGTCACCGCGCGCTTGCGCTCCTCGTACCAACGATCGGTGAAGCCCCACGGATCGTTGTCCTCGCGGTACATCCGCTCGAAGTAGTCAGCCGAAAGCGTCACGAGAACACCACCTCGAAGTCGCGCTCGAAATGGAGAAGGTCATTGAGCGCCACGACCGCTTCGTCGCCCGCTTCGCCACTGAGGGGATGAATCTGACTTTGGTAGCACTGCACCGCTCGTTGCTTGACGGTGCGGGCTTGAGCATTGAGTGTCACCCGACGGGCCCGGTCCCAAGGGATTGAAGGTTCGTCGGTCCTGGCCCAGTGCCACGTCCAGACGGGGAACTCCACGAGTGTGGCTCCGACGCGCTCGCACGCCGCTCGCGCGGCTCGTCCAACGGCCTCGTGATCGGGGTGACCGTCGTGCGCCCACGTCGCAAAACAGATCACGTCGGGAGTGAGGAACCGGAGGAGGTGTTCACACAGTTCATTCTCGAGTGCGCGAAGCGTCCCATCGGGAAGGTGGAGTTGCACGTTGAAGGCGTTACCCCGGCGTCCCTCTCCCAGCACTCGGATTGCCGTACGCGATTCATTCGCCCGTATCCGACGAAGGCTCTCCGCCGGCATTGTCGGGCTGTTCGGGTGCGACGCCGCGCCGTCACTAGCGGTCACTACGAGTACCGTCGCGCCGGCATCGAGCAGGAGTGAAATGGTTCCCCCGAGCGCGAGCGTCTCGTCGTCGGGATGGGGCGCCACGACGACCGCGAGGTCGCACGGCGGCAACGTGAACTCCGCCAGATCGCGCAGCGCCGTCGATTGACGCCATTCGAACTCCGACGTCCCTTCGCCATTGATGAGGGGTGGCTCGTACGGCTGCGCCGCGACAGTTACCATGACCTTCCCTTCTCCAACACCAGTGTTCCCAAACGCTCCAAATCGGACTCCGCGTGACTCTGGCGAACGTAAACCGGTAGATCGGCCGCTAACGCGGCGTGGCGGCCATCACCGCAGAGCGGTCGTGCTCCGAGTGCTCGCCCAACACGATCGAGAACGTTCCGAGCCACCTCCTCCGTCGTCGCTCTCAGTTGCATTGCGCGCAGTTCAGCCAACCCGGAAACATCGAATGGATCGTGGTCGATCTCGTCGGCGTGAGCGCTGAACGTGTTCGCGAGTGAGTGGAGCGCTGCGTCAACGGCGCCGAGATGGGCCAATGCGTGGGGCCCAAGTTCGCGCTCCTCATGGGCGCTCAATAGTGCACGCGCGAGTCCGACGGCACCGCCGTACCAACAGGCCGCCACGGCGCTCGCCCCGAACCAGAAACCCGGTCGATCGAGGTACGCGCCCGGTTCGCCGATCGCCACCGCAGCGACTTCGTCGAAATCGACGGTCAAACTCTCCGACCCCGCCATGCCCACCGCCGGCCACGAACCGGGAATCGGTCGCGCGTTAAGTAGGTCAACGGCGAACAGTCGATAGCCGTCGTCGGCGTCCGCAGTGACGAGGGCGTGCGTGCAGCTCGTCGCGCCGGAACAAAACGACTTCGTACCGACAAGTGACCACTCATCGTCACGGCACTTCGCCGTGAGCGCCGGCGTCTTCGGGTGGGCCGCCCACACGCCCCACCTCGACTTGGGCGGTGGTTCAAAGCCGCGCAGGTCGTTCAAGATGGCGATCGCGTCCACGTGGGCCTCGGCCAGTCGGGCAACGCAAAGGTCCTCCGCGGCGACCGCCGCGAGTGCCATCCAGCGTTCGTTGGTCCGACCCTCTCCGGGAAGTGGAAGATCCAGGGCCCCGGCATTCACCAGTTCGGCAAATTGCGTCGCCACCCGGTCAACGGGCCCGTCCCCTCGTTGAGGAGGGTGGACCGACTCAGTCCCTTTGGGTGCGCTCACGACAACCAGCGGTTCGACACGATTGCTCTTCAACATGATGGAATCCCTCCTTTAGGTTTCGGTCTCGCTGGCTCGCACTGTGGACCTTATGTTCACCGCAACGAACTCGGTCCTCACCGCACGTCGAACATCAGATTTTGAGGGCGACGAACTGTTGGTTTCCCGCGTAATGCGAACCCTCCCCCTCTCTTCTCGTGCCCCTCCCATTCCCAAACGGCACCGCCGGAAACGACGAGAATTGTATCCACGTCGAAATTACCCTATTCAAGGGTTTTTCTTTTACCGCCAGAGGTTCTAAGAAAAATCAAAGTTGGTCGAAATCAACGGCGCGCAGTTAGATTGGTCCGATAGTTGACCAAGCGAAAGCCAAAAAGTCGAGTCCCGTCAAAAGAATTGTCGGTGTCGTCGTCACGGGACTGGCCTTCTACGTGGCCCTGCCGGCCTTCACGAAAGTCCTCTCGGCATGGCCCAAACTCTTCCACCTCTCGTTCTTGTGGCTCGGCGTCATGCTCGTGACCGAAGTGCTCAGTTTTGTGTGCGCGGTCACGCTCCTTCGATTAATGCTGCGGACTAAACAGTGGTTCTCCGTTGTCGCCGCACTGCTCGTGGGCAACGCCGTCACGAACGTACTTCCGGCCGGTGATGTGGTGGGCGCCGGCGTGCAATATCAGATGCTTGCCATTGGCGGTATCAACGCCGATCAGGCCGCCGGTGGTCTCGCCGCGTCGTCCATCATTGGCCTCGCGGGTCTGTTCTTTCTGCCGTTCGCTGTGCTGCCGGCCATTCTCGGCGGCGTACCGGTCAGCGCGGGACTTGCCCACACCGCGTATCTCGGTATCGCCGGTTTCATTTTGATCGTTGCGTTCAGTGCGCTGTTACTGTCGACGGACCGACCGCTGCTGAAAATGGCCAGCGGTCTCCAACGACTCTTGAACGCCCTGCCCCGTCGCAAGAAGCAAACCATTGACCTAGCGAACCGGCTGCTTAACGAGCGAAACCTCGTGCGATCCAACCTTGGCAAGAGGTGGCGCGAAGCCGTTCTCTTAATCGGCGGTCGCATCGGCTTCGACTATTTCGCCTTGCTCTGTGCCTTGCGCGCAACCGGGGCGACACCGAACCCTTCGCTGGTGCTGCTCGCCTACGCGGCGACCGCAGTGATCGCTCTCGTGCCCCTAACCCCGGGCGGACTCGGCATCGTCGAGGCCAGTCTCAGTGGTCTGCTCGTACTCGCTGGCGTGTCAAGTGGCCGAGCCATCATTGCGACGCTCGCGTATCGCCTCGTCACCTACTGGCTGCCGATCCTTGCGGGCGGCGGCGTCTACATAGCCTTTCGCCGCCGCTACGGCCCCGTCAAATTTGGCGCGGCGAAACAGCCCTCGACGGGATTACTTCCCTGACGCGAGCAGATTGGCCATATCGTCGGCGTGCTCCTCTTCGACGGCCAGAATGCCTTCGAGCATCCGGCGCGTCGTGGGATCGCCCTCGCCGAGCCACACGATGATCTCCGTGTAGGAACTGATCGCAATACGTTCGGCGATGAGGTTCTCCTTGATCATCTCGGTCAAACTCTCGGCGGTCTCGTATTCCGAGTGGGCGCGATTACTCAGCGAATCGGGATTGAAGTCCGCGTCGCCGCCCAACTGAGTGATGCGTGCGGCGATCAGTTCGGCGTGACCCTGCTCCTCTTTCGCGTGCTCCAGGAACTCCGCGGCGACCGACTCCGAGTTGAGCCCCTTGGCGGCGAAGTGGTGCTGGGTGTAACGCAGCACGCAGATGAGTTCCGTCGCGAGCGACTGATTGAGCACGTCCAGCACTTTCGCGAGATCGGCGCCGTAGGCGTCGGTGACGGGACCCTTCTTGATGTTCTTCTTCGCGTTCTCTCTCAACGTCTGCACGTCGCTCAAAAACTCTGACATGGTGGTGGCCTACCTTTCGTGCGCTTCGGAAAATGAATGTACTCGTATACGACAACTAGAGACCGTACTGGAAGAAACGTCTCGGCGCGACTTGAATGCCGTTGCGATCGAATCATCGAGAGTGAACTGGGGTGCG
>DATCFS010000197.1:0-3398 GCA_036509375.1 Acidimicrobiales bacterium | reverse complement strand
GAGCGTGCCCGCGTCACTGGTCGAGCGTCTTGAGGCCGCCGACATCCGAGGCGGAGCGCCCGCCGTTCGAGCGGAAGGCATCCTCGCCGCGACTGAACTGTGCGCGCGGCTGCTCGAAGCCGGAGCGCCGGGACTGCATTTCTACACCTTGAACCGCTCGACCGCGACGCGTGAGATCTATCACGCGCTCTTCACCTAAACGACCAATTGCGGAGGCCGTTTGGCCAAAAAGTGCTTCTCGAAATCGCCGTAGGATGTGAACATGGCTGAGAAAATCACAATGAGTAAAGAGGGCGTCCTGCACGTCCCGGACAACCCAATCATCCCCTACATCGAGGGCGACGGTATCGGGATTGACATCTGGCCCGCCGCGCAACTCGTGCTCGACGCCGCCGCGAACAAGTACGGCAAGACCATCGCGTGGAAGGAAGTGCTCGCGGGCCAAAAGGCCTTCGACGAGACCGGCAACTGGCTCCCCGAACAGACCGTGACCGACTTCCGCGAACACCTCATTGGTATTAAGGGACCACTGACCACGCCCATCGGCGGCGGCTTTCGCTCCCTTAACGTAGCGCTGCGTCAGATCATGGACCTCTACGTGTGCTTACGCCCCGTGCGCTGGTTCCAGGGCGTTCCCTCACCGGTGAAGCGTCCCGAGGACGTCGACATGGTGATCTTTCGCGAGAACACCGAAGACGTCTACGCAGGCCTCGAACTCGAAGCCGGAAGCGTGGACGCCGAGAAGTTGCGCGCCTTCGTGAAGGAAGCCTTTGGTTGGGACGTTCGCGAGAACTCGAGTCTCGGCCTCAAGCCCATCTCCGAGTTCGGCTCCAAGCGCCTGATCCGTGCGGCGCTCAACTACGCGGTGAGTCACGGACGTGAGTCGGTGATGTTGGTGCACAAGGGCAACATCCAGAAGTACACCGAGGGCGCCTTCATGCAGTGGGGCTACGAACTGGTCAAAGAGGAGTTCGACGACGTCGCTGTTGGTTGGGACGACTGCAACGGCAAGCCCGGCTCGAAAATCCTCGTGAAGGACGTCATCGCCGACATCGCACTGCAGCAGGTCTTGACGCGCCCCAAGGAGTACGACGTCATCGCGACGACGAACCTCAACGGTGACTACATGTCCGACGCCCTGGCCGCCCAGGTCGGTGGCATCGGCATCGCGCCCGGAGCCAACATAAACTACGTCACAGGTCACGGCATCTTCGAGGCCACCCACGGCACGGCACCGAAGTACGCCGGCCAGGACAAGGTGAACCCCGGTTCCGTCCTACTGTCGGGCGTCTTGATGTTCGAGCACCTGGGCTGGACCGACGCCGCGAACGACATCGTCAAGGCCCTCGAGGCGACCATCGCCGACAAGATCGTCACCTACGACTTCGCCCGTTTGATGGACGGCGCGACCGAAGTGAAGTGTTCGGAGTTCGGCGCGGCCATCGTCGAGCGTCTCTAAAAACGTAGAAGGAGCTTCATGACCACCCCCGTCCACGTCACCGTGACCGGCGCCGCCGGCCAGATCGGTTACTCGTTACTGTTTCGTATTGCCTCGGGCGCACTCTTTGGCCCCGACACGCCCGTAGTTCTGCGCCTGCTCGAGATCGAACCCGCGATGAAGAGTCTGGACGGCGTCGTCATGGAGCTTGACGACTGCGCGTTCCCCCTTCTCGCGGGGATCGAAGCGACGAGCAATCTCACGCACGCCTTCGACGGCGCGAACTGGGCGCTCCTCGTGGGCTCCATCCCACGCAAGGCTGGCATGGAGCGCAGTGACCTGCTCAACGTGAACGGCGGCATCTTCAAACCCCAGGGTCGAGCGATCGCCGAGAACGCGGCCAGCGACGTGCGCGTGCTCGTCGTCGGCAACCCGTGCAACACGAACTGTCTCATCGCACGTTTCAACGCGCCCGAAGTTCCCGCCGATCGGTGGTTCGCCATGACGCGTCTCGACCAGAACCGCGCGGAGACGCAGTTGGCGAAGAAGGCCGGCGTCGCCGTGAAGGACGTCAAGAACCTGGCGATCTGGGGTAATCACTCCGCCACGCAGTTCCCCGACTTCGCCAACGCGACCATCAACGGCCAGAAGGTTCCTGACGTCATCGACGACCACGCGTGGCTGCAGGGCAACTTCATCACCACGGTACAAAAGCGTGGTGCCGCGATCATCGAAGCTCGCGGACTGAGTTCCGCGGCGTCGGCCGCGAACGCGGCGATCGACACGGTCGTGAGTCTCGTCAACGCGACACCCAGCGACGACTGCGCGTCAGTCGGCGTGACCAGCGAAGGTGCGTACGGTGTGCCCGAAGGGTTGACCTTCGGCTTTCCTGTGCTCGCGGACGGACAAGGTTCGTGGAAGGTCAAAGAGGGTTTCGAACTCGACGAGTTCGCCCACGAGCGCATCAAGATCACGACCGACGAGCTCGTCGGTGAGCGCGACGAAGTGCGCGCACTCGGACTTATCTAAAGTAAGTGCGCGGTATCCCATTTTCCGACTGGGGGTGACGAACACTGATCGGATCTGACCGGTGACCTAGGGCTAGGGCGCCGTCTCCAAGGGCCTTTTCCGGGAAAAGATCACGTGGAGCTACGTTCGAATTTTGCATATCGAACGTCATCTGATCGAGGAGTAATCGTGGTAGACACCGCCGCGAATCCAGATATATCACCGCCGACACCACAGCCGGTGCTGGCGACCCTCACTGAGTCCGCGATTCTTCTCTCGATGACGATACGCGAGGGCGCCGAGAGCGATGCTCACGATCTGCTCGCTGACGTGTCGGGTCTCCAGCGGGCGGTGGGATTTCGGGTCCCCGAAGCGCTACTCAGCGTTGTTGCGGCCATTGGAGCTGCGGCGTGGGACCGACTCTTTTCGGGACCTCGACCGCGCGACCTCCACGAATTTCGCGAGGTGCGAGGAGACAAGCACTTGGCTCCCTCGACGCCGGGCGATCTTATGTTTCATATTCGGGCTCGACCGATGGACCTTTGCTTCGAAGCGGCGGCGTTAATTATGGACCGGCTCCGCGGTTCTGTGGTCGTCGTCGACGAAACGCACGGCTTCAAATATCTCGATGAACGTGATCTGCTCGGTTTCGCCGACGGGACTGAAAACCCGGTGGGGCGCGCGGCGGCGGAAGCGGCGCTCGTCGGCGCAGAGGACCCGGCCTTTTCCGGATCGAGTTACGTCATCACTCAGAAGTATCTCCACGACCTAGGCGCGTGGAATCTTCTCTCCGATGAGGAGCAGGCCAAGGTCGTCGGTCGCAGCAAGCTCTCGAACGTAGAACTGCCCGACGAGATCAAGCCCTCCAACTCTCATGTAGCGCTCAACACCGTCGTCGACGAGCAAGGGGTCGAACACGACATCGTACGAGACAACATGCCCTTTGGCTCAG
>DATCFS010000196.1:0-3057 GCA_036509375.1 Acidimicrobiales bacterium | reverse complement strand
AGATGGTGGCCGTCACCGGTCTCGGCGCTGACGTCATTGAACTCGAACAACACGGCGAACTCTTTGCCGAATTCCCTGGCCGATTCGTGATGGCGACCAGTGATCTGGAAGCCTTTCGGACGCGAGCCGATGCCGCCGGGGTCCCGGTGCATGTTCTCGGGACGGTCCGCGGCCACTCCCTGCGCATCGGTCAAATGATTGATCTGTCCGTGGACGAGCTGTCATCGCGCCGCCGCAGCGCCCTCGAGGAGTCGCTCGCTTCTCTCGGTTAGCGAACGGCTTTTAGTTCGTCGAGAATCTCGTCGGGCACCCGAAGGTCGCCGGAGCGGCCAAAACCCAGTTGCACGTCCGGCTTATACGTGCCGTGATAGTCCGAGCCCCCCGTCGGTATCATGCCGGCGTCGCGGGTCAGTTTCACCATGAGGGCACGTGTCGCGGCGTTCGTGCTGCCGTAGTGGGCCTCGATGCCGTGGAAACCGCGATCGCGCAGGGAAGCCATGACGCCGGGCATGGTCGACTCGATGGAGGAGTGGTTCATGTCGCCGAGGTAGTTGATAAGGGGATGGGCAATCGAGAACACGGTTCCCGAGCCCTTCGCGGCCCCGACGAAGTCCTCGATCTTCATATTGGTCTTCGATACGTAGGCCTTGCCATCGGCGCCTAACCAGTCCGCGAAGATCCGGTTCCAGGTGTCGTCACCACTGGCGCCGACGATCTCGGGGTGCAGTTCCATCATCGCGCGAGCAAAGTGGGGCCGGCCAATCGAGTCGACGTTCCCGGTCATCTCGGTGAGATAGCCCAGGGTCAGATCCTCGAACCCCTTCTCCTGAAGGACGCTCACCAGACGCTGGTTGCGCTGATCACGGTCGTGGCGGAGTGTGCGGAGCTTCTCCTGGAGGGGATGGTTGGGGTCGAGGGGTAGGAAATAGGCGAGTACGTGGACGTTTCTCGGTACCGATTGACCGTTTCGAATCTTGGGTATGGTCGAATCGAGCAGCGAGATCTCGACGCCGTCAACGAGCTCAACGCCGTATTGCGCGCACGCCTTGGCCATTTCGTCATGGCTAAGGGTCGTGTCGTGGTCCGTCAGGGCAATCGCCGATAGACCCGTGTCGTGCGCCTTTTTGGCCAATGTGGTCGGCGTGTCCGACCCGTCGGAGAAAGTCGAGTGGGTATGAAGATCTATCACCCCAGCACTGTAGTGAGGTCGTGCGACGCTCCGTGGTTGTGCGAGAATGTCGTAGTGCCTTCCGTGATGACGATCCGTACTGAGAAGAGCGCGTGAAGGAAGCCTGCGGCGTCGTGGGGATCGTGGCCCCGGGCCGATCGGTCTCACATCTTTGTTACGACGCCCTCTACGCACTCCAACATCGTGGTCAAGAGTCGGCCGGTATGGCGACCTTCAACAATCAACAGATCACGGTCGTGAAGGACAACGGACTCGTTAGTCACGTCTTCGCCGAGACGACGCTGCGCGCGTTGGCCGGTTCGCACATCATTGGTCACACTCGTTACTCGACGTCCGGTTCGGCGAATTGGACGGCGGCGCAGCCGGTCTACCGCTCGGCCGGTTCGTCCGGCTTCGCCATAGCGCACAATGGCAATCTCACGAACACGACGGCCCTCGCTGACGAGGCCGGCATTCAGTTCACCACGATGTTGTCCGACTCGGACTTGGTCGCTGAACTTCTCGCGCGCGAAGTCGACGCCGGTATTTCACTCGCCAAGGCACTCGGGGTCGTGCTCGCTCGCACCGAGGGTGCGTTTTCGATGGTCGTGCTCGAGGCGGGCGAGATTCACGCCGTTCGAGACCCCTACGGTTTTCGTCCGCTCTGCCTGGGTCGGTTCGGCTCGGCGGAAAGTCCCGAAGGCTGGATCGTGGCGTCGGAGTCGCCCGCGCTCGATGTCGTCGGCGCAACGTTCGTGCGGGAGATCAATCCCGGCGAGATGATCTCCATCACCGAGCGCGGCATCTCGTCGGAACAGTTGCTCGAACCGGCCGACGGCAAGCAGAAACTCTGCATCTTTGAGTTCGTGTATTTCGCGAGGCCCGACACCTATCTCATGGGTCACCAGGTGCACACCACTCGTCGTCGCATGGGTGAACTGTTGGCGGCGCAGTCAAGTGTCGACGCCGACCTCGTGATGGGCGTGCCCGATTCCGGCGTGCCGGCGGCCGAGGGTTTCGCCAAAGCCTCAGGCATTGCCTTCGGCTACGGACTCGTGAAGAATCGCTACATCGGCCGCACGTTCATCTCGCCCGATCAAGACAAGCGAGCGGCGACGGTTCGGCGCAAACTCAATCCACTGCGCGAGAACATCGAAGGGCAGCGGCTCGTCGTCGTTGACGACTCCATCGTGCGCGGTACGACGACGCGTGAAATCGTGAAGATGCTGCGCGACGCCGGCGCGAAGGAAGTCCATTTGCGAATCTCCTCGCCGCCCTTCATGAACCCCTGTTACTACGGAATTGACACCCCCACGCGAGTTGACCTTCTCGCGGCCAACCACTCGATCCCCGAGATGAACGAGTTCATTGGCTCGGACACGCTGGAGTTCATCACCTTGGCCAATCTGCGCTCGGCCATCCAACTCGACGGTGAGTGCTGCGACGCGTGTCTCACCGGTTCGTACCCCGCGCCAACACCGGTCGTGTTGGGAACCGCAGGCAGCCGCTGGTGAGTCGACTGCTTGACCAGCCCGACGGTGGGATGACCTACGCATCGGCCGGTGTTTCCATCGAAGCGGGCGACGAAGCAGTGAATCGAATCAAGGACGTGGTCGCGAGCACGGCCCGTCCCGAAGTGCTCGGCGGCATCGGCGGGTTTGGTGGACTGTTCGCACTCGACACGTCGAAGTACCGGTCGCCGGTACTCGTGGCGTCGGCCGACGGCGTGGGCACGAAACTCGAAGTTGCGCGTCAAGTGGGCCGCTACGACACCGTCGGTATCGATCTCGTGGCGATGTTGGTTGACGATCTCGCCTGCGTTGGTGCGGAGCCGCTGTTCCTGCTCGACTAAGTCGCTGTCGGTAAACTCGATCCGGCACGACTCGAGG
>DATCFS010000195.1:0-6215 GCA_036509375.1 Acidimicrobiales bacterium | reverse complement strand
TTCAAGCTCCGCACGTCGACGAGCTGTGCCTAGTACGTTTCCACCACGGCGCCGTGCCCGACGTCATCGTGGAGGGTTTTTCGGGCGGCGCGCACTGTTGCCAGGAACCGGTCTTTTACGCCTTCAACGGCGCACGTAATCGTTACGACAAAGTCGTAGACCTCACCTCACCCGCGAGCACGCTCGGCGTTGCGTGGGACGACAACGGTGGTTTCGCACCCGTGAAAGTAGGCGACCAAATCCTCCTTCGCACGCAGGACGACCACTTCGCCTACGCCTTCGGATGCTTTGCGTGCACGCCGATGCCCATTCAACTCGATTCGTTCGGTCTCAGTGGTCTCACCAACGTGACGGGGCGACACCCACTCATCGTTGGTCGTGAGGCCGCACAACTGAAGCGACTCTCGCTTTCGCAGGCGGCCGATGAGAAGCGAACGGGGACCGGTCCGTTCGGACCATTGGCCGCGTTCGTGGCCGATGCGTGTGACCTTGGAAGCGGCGCCGAGGCCTGGTCGACGGTGGAGGCTCTTCAAGGGACGGGAAAACTCGGCGACGAACTCTTCTACGCCAATACGCTCACCAGAGGTTCGTTCGTGACGAAGTTGCGGACGTTCCTCGATAAGGGCGAATACTGCGTCGGGCAGATCGGCTGACCCTCAACTCAATGCACAGTCCCTTGGTTCCTCGACGTTCCAAGAGCTGTTGAAGAGTGGGCGTGGTCGGCGCAACCGCTGCTGTACCATCCAACTTGTGACGACGGAGCCACCTAATTCATCTCGTCGGCTCGAGTCGATTCGCGCCGGGCTCGACCGGAAGGCTCGACGCACGCTGCGTTCCCGCCTCGTACAGCTCCCCGTCGCCATCGTGCTCGTCGGTGGTCTGATATTCGCTATGGCGGCCGGGGGAGCCTTCGACCGTCACCCGGCGTCGTACTTGCCCTCGCAGAACGCGACGTCCTCGCGCAACGGTGGAACCTTGGGACTGAAGATCGACGCCGTACTGACGGGCCTCTATCTGGTCCTCGTCGTCCTTACCTACACCCTGCGTCGCCTGAGCGCTCCGTACCGCGCTCGCCGGGCGCTCGCTCGTGAATCGGTCGTTTGAAAAGTTCCGCTCCCGTGTCCGCGGTGTCCGCGGCGCGGCTCTATGTCGTATGTGACTCTGAGGAACCGAGTGTGGGTACTACAGGCGAATCATGAAAGGGCGCTGACAAAAAGATGCCTCGACGCTTCCCACCAGCGCAGCCTTCGCTCGTACCGCTCCATGCCGCCCATCTCTTCCAGCATGAGGATGAAGTTCGGGTCACCGGCATCGACTCGCCGTTGTACAAACGCGCCGCCACCGCGCATCGAGCGGTCGAGATGCACTAGCAACTCCTCTCTCCCGCTGGCGTCGAGCCCATAGGTATCTGCCACCAGCCGCAGGCGAATCGGGCGATCGCTCACGTCGGATCCGAGTCGAAGGGCATTCACGTCATCGTCGATCGGTACGCACATCTGTGCGAAAGCGGCGAGATCGCGGATCGGTCGTCCCGGCGCCGCAAAGTCGAAATCGAGGAGCCCGATTGCTCGCCCGTCTTGGAAGACGACGTTCTCCAGACAAACGTCGTTATGGCAGATCATGGACCCGCCCGCGGGATCGGCCAATTCATCGCTCCACGTTTCTTGCCCAACAGGTACCTGGCGAGACGCTTCGTGAAACGAACGCAACAGCAGCGCAATCGACGCCAAGGCGTCGTCCGTCTGGGACCAGGCCGGGAACGGGGGAACGGGGACATCTCCTTCGATAAAGACCAGCCGCTCTCGTCCGTCGTCTTGTATCTCGACCGGCAGCGATGCGCCTTCGAACCCCGTCGAGCGGAGCTTCATCAAAAAGGAGTGCACCGACATCGAGTGGGGATTCGACGGTCGCAGGACGAACTCGCCACGCCGCACAACTTTTCCGGCGTTTGCCACGCCGCCGCGCAAAGCCTCGTCCACAGCGTCAGTCTCTCAAGGACAGCGCCACGGCGGCGGATTAGTGAGAGAGATTCGATAGGCCGTAAAGCCGAACCAGCTCGGACTGCCTCCCGATTCGAAACTGTCGCCCACTCACCGCGACGCACTTGAGACGTCACTCGTGGGGTTGACGGGCCTCTTTCGCCTTCTTGTGCGCGCGACGAAGTTCCTCGAGGGAGACGCCGCGCTTCATGCCCTTGTGGTCGGGGTGGTGCTTGGGGCAGGCGAGGTAGGGCGTCCCGTCGACGCGACGCCCTAGTCGTGCACATCCCTTCACGTGGCAGTCGTGGTGTCGCCACGTGGCGACAAGTGCGACGAAGATCGTCGCTTCGCCGAGGTCCGAGCCGAAGCCACTCCAGAAGCCGTAGTAGGGACCGGACTCATTGACCGTGCCCGTGTGCACTTGGAACCAGTGGAAGTAGAAGTCGTGCCAGACGCCGAGGATGACGGCGACGATGACGATGGCGACGAAGAGAACGATGAGTTTTGTGCGCGTCGAAATCCCGTCGAAATCTTCGGCGAGTTGGCTCTCTTCCGAGTCGAGTAACTGGGCGGCGGAGGAGTTGACGCTGGCGTCGGGCGAGTTGGCGCCGCTCGCATTCGTCTGCGCGGTTCCACTGCTATCGCTCATGATTTCTCCCTACGTATCGGTGACCACCGATAACGCTCAATCGTAGGCGCGAGGACAATGCCGTCCACGCATGCGGTACCGTGAGAGTCACTGGCCCGTGCCACGAAGTGGCGACACCGCAGCGAAGTGCGCGACCATCCACATTTCTGAAGGAGACGCATGCAACGACTCATCCGGCCCATCGTGGTCGTCGTCCTGGCGGCGTCGAGCCTCCTCGTTGCATCAGGAGCGGGCGCCTCGACTGGGTCACTGGCGAAGATTCTTGAGGGACCGAGTTACAAGTT
The DNA here is from genome assembly GCA_036509375.1 of Acidimicrobiales bacterium. Lineage (GTDB taxonomy): Bacteria > Actinomycetota > Acidimicrobiia > Acidimicrobiales > RAAP-2 > RAAP-2. The sequence continues at coordinate 3,303 of DATCFS010000195.1, read as the reverse complement.
CGCCACCGTGACCTCCGTCGCCGCCGACGCGGCGAACGTCTGGGTCACCAATACCGGTGCGAACTCCGTGACGGAGTTCAGCGCCGTCACCGGAGTTGTCGAGAACGTGTTCAAGAACAAAAAGTTCGGCTTCAACGGTCCCACGAGGATCGTCGATGACGGACACGACGTCTGGGTGGTGAACGGCGAAGGAAATTCGGTGACCGAAATCAGCGCGACGACGAGCAAACTCGTGGCGTTGATCAAGGGATCGAGTTACAAGCTCAACGGAACGAGTTCGGTCGTCTCCAACGGCACCGACGTGTGGATCTTGAACCTTCGCGGCAACGCTCTCGCCGAACTGCGCGCCCCCAACGGATCCTTCATCAAGACGGAGAAGGTTTCGAATGGCCTCACGCGGGCGTTCACGATGGCCCTCGACGGCACGCATCTCTGGTTGGCCGGCGCCGGCATCAACGCGGTGAGCGAACTCAACGCGACGTCGGGATCGTTCGTTCGTCTGATGAAGGGGAGCGCCTACCGATTGGATGGCATCAACGCCATCGCGTCCGACGGACACCACGTCTGGGTGGCGAACGACCGTTCGAACTCGGTGACCGAGATTAGTGCAACGAGCGGGAAGTTCATTGCCCTCATAAAAGGTAAGCAGTACGGCTTCGACATCATCACCTCGTTGGTCACGAACGGCACGGACGTGCTGGCGACGAATCTCAGCACCGCGCCGAAGCTCAGTTACTCGGTCACGATGTTTGACGCCACTACCGGACTGTTCGGGCAACTCTTCAAGGGGCCGTCGTACGGCTTCAATGAGCCCGAAGCGGCGGCGATCGGTTCGGCCGGTAGCAAGCACGCCTGGATTGCGAACATTGGTAGCGCGACCGTGACCGAGCTGAAACTTCACTAACGACGATTACGTCGTCGGCGCCCGGTGCAGTCGTAGGGCCGCCAGTGCGCTTACGCGGAAAAGACGTTCTCGCACTGAGCGGGCCGAAGACCAGGAACGACTGTCCCATTCGTCACCCGCGAGCGAGTCGCCGGCGTAGAGCAGTTGAGCGAAACGCAGACCGCGGTACTTCGACACCGCGATGAACGCCGATGATTCCATGTCGACCATGGAGCAGTGCTCGTCGATTCGCCGGTCGACGCGACTCCGGGTCTCTCGAAAGAAGGCGTCCGTCGTCCACGTCCGTCCGACGAAGTGTTCGACCTTCTGCTCGGTCAGGACCTCTTGTAGGACCCGAACGCCGAGAGAATCGGCGTCGATGATCCGACTGGGCGGTGCGTAGTGAAAGCTGGTGCCCTCGTCGCGTAGGGCTGACGCGACCACCATGACGTGGCCGAGCGACAGGTCGTTCACGAGTGCTCCGGCTCCTCCGCACGCCACGAACGTCGTCACGCCGAGTGAGGAGACCTCTTCCACGAAGCCGGCGGCCAACGGAGCCCCAACCCCGGGGTGGACAACGGCCACGGGACCGTCGTCGGTCTGAAACTCGTAGATGGGATTTCGACCGATCTCACTGCGCAGCACGTACTTCGTCTCCAGCACACCCTCCTCAGCCAAGTGGTCGAGCAGTTCGTTGAAGAAGCAGAGTACGGCGACTCGGGGGATCTCTATCTCATTCGGGTGGAGCATCCGCGCTTCGAGCACGCCCGGTTCGGCGAGGTCGTTCTCGTGCAGGGGGAGGTCCACCGGGCGAATCTACTGAGCGCTCGGGTGGGCGCGCTGGAGCCAACCGAGCACCGGCACGATGGCGTTGATGTCGCCGCGTATCTTGATCCGTCCGTCGCGCAGAGCCGACGAACTGTCGATGGTGCCGTTGGTGAGTGCGGTCGCGTCTTCGTACGACAGGCGCAGGATGGCGTCGGCAGCGAGGTGATCGCCGGCGTCAATCGTTGCGCCCTCGCTGCTCATCGTGAACGTGAGTGCGTGCGGACCGGACTTCGGCGCGTCGGGCATTTCAATCACTACTCGCACGATTGACGCGTCGCTCTCGAAGGGGACCGGTCCCGCTGCGCTCAACGCGTCGTTCAGTTCCTGCAGCCACTCGGGCGAGAGGAACGCCATTACCGATTAGGGGGCGGGCTGGACCGCAGCGTCGGTGGCCGACTTCTTCGTTCGGCGACGGATCTTTCGACCGAGCCAGGCGACCGGGTCGTAGTCCGCGTCGACGACCCGCTCCTTCAACGGAATGATCGCGTTGTCGGTGATGTGGATGTGCTCGGGACAGACCTCGGTGCAGCACTTCGTGATGTTGCAGTAGCCGAGCCCCATCTCGTCCTTGATGAATTCGCGGCGGTCGTTGGTGTCGAGTGGGTGCATCTCGAGTTCGGCCAGTCGGATGAAGAACCTCGGACCGGCGTAGTGCTGCTTGTTGTCTTCGTGGTCGCGTATGACGTGACAGACGTCCTGGCACATGAAGCACTCAATGCACTTGCGAAACTCCTGGCCCCGCTCGACGTCCTGTTGGAACATCCGGTAACCGCCCTCGGGCATGGGCGGAGGCATCAGCGCCGGTATCTTCTCGGCCATGGCGTAGTTGAACGAGACGTCGGTGACCAGGTCACGGATGATGGGGAATGTCTTCATTGGCGTGACCGTCACCGGTCCTTCGGGCAACTGGTCCATGCGCGTCATGCACATGAGTCGCGGCTTGCCGTTGATCTCGGCCGAACAGGATCCGCACTTACCGGCCTTGCAGTTCCATCGACAGGCGAGGTCCGGTGCCTCAGTCGCCTGGATGCGATGGATCACGTCGAGGACGACCTCGCCCTCGTTTTGAGAAATCGTGTAGTTCTCGAAGTCACCGCCCGAGGCGTCGCCCCGCCAGATTCGCATCGTCACGTCGGCCATCAGTGCGCCTCCTCGAGTAGGGCCTTCAGTTCATCGGGCATCGGCAGCAATGGTGACTCCACCGCGCCAATCGGACTGTCCCAGTTACCGCCTTCGCTGGAGAGGGCGAAATTGAACTTCGCAAATTCGGGATCGGGATTCGGGTAGTCCTCGCGGGTGTGTCCACCTCGAGATTCCTTGCGCAGACTCGCCGCGAGTGCCGTGGACCTCGACACCGTGAGCATGGCGGGGAGGTCGGTCGTGAGGTTCCAGCCGGGGTTGTAGGCCCGACCGCCCTTCACGGCGATGTTCTTCACGCGCTCAGTGAACTCGTCGAGTCGGCCCTTGGCCTCTTCGAGCTCCGGCCCGTTGCGAATGATGCCGACCAGGTTCTGCATCATCTCTTGGAGGTCGTGCTGAATGTCGTAGGGGTTCTCGCCCGACGTCCGGTCGAAGGGAGCGAGTGCCTCTTT
>DATCFS010000194.1:0-9221 GCA_036509375.1 Acidimicrobiales bacterium | reverse complement strand
AGGTGCCGAAAATCCGCGAGCACTTCGCGCAGTTCGGTCGTCACCTGCCCGCCCGACTGGCCAGCGAAGTCGACGACCTCGAGGCGCGCCTCGCGTAATCGGACGCACCATCGAGGTGCGCCAGGGTCCGTGCTAAACAGGCCATCGAACCTATCGACGCCTTCGAGGAGAACACCGTGATCACCGACCGCTTTCGAATCGACGGACAGGTCGCGATCATCACGGGATCGGGACGGGGCATCGGCGCCGCGAGCGCCGTCGCCCTCGCCGAATGCGGCGCGGACGTGGTGCTCGCTTCACGTACGGCCTCGGACCTCGACGCCGTGGCGCACCTCGTCGAAGCGGCCGGCACACGGGCTGTCAGCGTCGCCTGCGACCTCGCCGACTTAGCGGCCATTGCCGACTTGGCGGCGGTTGCCCAGCGCGAGTTCGGTCGCGTCGACGTCGTCGTCAACAACGTGGGCGGCGCCATTCCCTTGCCGTTCTTGATGACCACGCCCGAGTACATGGAAGAGGCGTTCCACTTCAACGTGGCGACGGCACACGCGCTCAACCTTGCGGCCGTCCCGTTGATGCTCGAACACGGTGGTGGCGCCATAGTCAATATCTCCTCGGTGATGGGGCGCGTCGCCGGTCGCGGTTACGCCGCCTACGGTTCGGCCAAGGCCGCTATGGCCCACTACACGAGGCTCAGTTCCAAGGACCTCGCGCCGAAGATTCGCGTCAACGCCATCGCCGCTGGATCAATAGCGACCTCGGCGCTGGAGATCGTGACGGGGACGCCCGAGTTGAAACAGATGATGGAAGAGATGACGTTGCTCGGACGCATTGGCGACGTCGAGGACATTGCCGCGGGCGTCGTCTACCTGGCCTCGCCGGCCGGTGGCTACATTACGGGAAAGATCTTTGAAATCGACGGCGGCATCGACGTCCCGAACCTCGACTTCCAACTGCCCGATCTCTAAGTCGTCGACGTCATTCGACGGTCTCGACGTCGGCGACGATCAACCGCGGACCGGACGGCCAGTCGAAGTAGCGCCACATCCAGTTGATCATCACGCGCAGCTTGTTGCGAAAGCCAACCAGGTACCAGAGGTGGAGGCCAAGCCACGCCATCCAGCCGAAGATTCCCGTGATCACGCCGCCCCGAGGCAACTTGGCGACCGCGGCGTTTCGTCCGATCGTCGCCATGATTCCCTTGTTGTGATACGTGAACGGGGTCGTTGGTTTGCCGTCAAGGACGTTGAGAATCTGCGCCGCGCAGTGATGACCGGACTGGATCGCGACAGGCGCCAGTTGGGCACAGATGTCGCCCTGGCCCGAGGGAACGGCCGCGGCGTCGCCGATGACCCACACGTTCGAACTTGCGTGCAAGCGTAGATCGCCGTCCACGACCGCGCGCCCCGATGGCCCCGACGTCGTCGAAAGGGTCCGCGCGACGGTGCCATTGACGGTCACGCCCGCGGCCCAGATCACTGCGGCGGTGTCGAGTTCCTCACCGTCGTCGAACCTGATCGAATGCTCGAGGACTTCCACGACGCCGCGTTTGAGATCGACCTCAACGGACATCGATTCGAGCTCCCGCTTCGCGTACGCGCTGGCGCGCTCAGGGAACGCCGTGAGAAGTCGCGGCGCGACATCGGCGAGGATGATGCGCACCTCGTTCACTTGCAAACTCAGTCCGTCGCGCCGGATCGCGATGCGAATCAGTTCCGACAGGGCGCCCGAGGTTTCAACACCGGTGGGTCCGCCACCGACGACGACGAAATTGAGACGCGGTCGTTGCTGGAGGCCCACCACTTCCGCCGCCTCCAAGGCGAGCAGCAGTCGGTTGCGAAGCCGTCGGGCGTCGGCCAGCGTGTAGAGCGGCAAAGCAAACTCCTGCGCTCCGGGAATGCCGAAGAAGGACGCAATCGCGCCTGTCGCGATGACGAGGTGATCGAACGCGATCTCACTCTCGTCGTGCAATGTGACGACGTTTCGCACCTGATCAACGGCGCGAACACTGCCGTGGCGAAAGCGAATGTTCCTCGCGTGTCCGAAGATCGTTCGGATGGGGTACGCAATGTCCGCCGGCTCGAGTCCGGCGGTCGCCACTTGGTAGAGCAGCGGTTGGAAGGTGTGGAAATTGTGTCGGTCGACAATAGTGACGGCGACGGGTTTGTCGGCCAGACCACGGGCGGCGGCGATGCCGGCGAATCCGCCGCCGACAATGACGACGTGCGGCGCGGGCGTGCGGCCGGGGTTCGATGCAACAGTGCGCGGGGGATTCGCCATGTCACTTTCAGCATAACGAGCGACCGGATTTTGTTAATCAGTGATGCGCGAAGCGACGGCCGAGTCCGTAAACGAGACCGGCGGTGATCATTAGCACGGCGAGTAGACCGTCACCGAATGAGAACCGCAGCGTGACCGCAACGGGGATGAGGGCGCCGGCGACCCAGAGCAGCTGCTGGCGCACGGCAAAGCGCGCGAAGGTGCGACCCTGGGCCCCCGGCGCGACGTTGCGTTGCGTGATGGCGTCGAAGGTCGGTTGGGCGACTGCGGCACAGAGTCCCAACCAACCGGCCAGCACCACTTGTGCGCCGATCGTGGCGTGCGCCGAGGCGAACGCCGCGCCGACGCCCGTCGCCAGCAGTGACAACGTCAACAGTGTCGACTCGGGGAACTTATTGCGAACGCGCGTGACGATGGCGAGCCCAATTAATGAGCCAAAGGCGCTGAGCGCCAGTGCGAGGGCGAACGTACCGAGACCGGCGTTCGTTCGGCGTAGTCCGAAAGCGAGGAGGAACGTCGCGAAGCCCACCGTGAACCGCATAAGTGCCGCCGCACTGAGTCCCCAGACGACCTCCACGTCGCCCATGGGATTGAGTGCATTGAGGTCACGCTGCGCCTGGGTGAGACCGGCCACCTCGTCGCGCACGATTTTGGTTGGTCGTCGAAGGCGCAGGCTCGCGACGGTCGCGCCAATGAAGACAAAGGCCGCCAGGATCAACACCGACGGTGCGCCAATGCCCTTCAACATGCCCGCGCCGATTGAACCGGCGACCAGTCCACTCAGCGTGCCGAGCAGGGTCAACTGCGCGTTGAAGCCTGAGAAACCCTTGTCCTGTGGCACGCCCTCGCTCGGCCACCCGGCGCCACCCACGTGTTCCGAGTGGTCGTCGAGTTGATCAGTTCGAGCCATCTCGGGCACGAGGGCACCGCGGGTGACCACGTAGAGCTTGGAGGAGATGAGTACGAGGAACGCCAATGGGAAGAGCCAGAGGGAGTTCAGGTGCTGGCTCATCATCCAACAGAGAATCGCGCGCAGACCGGCCGAGACGGCCACCAGAATTCGACGGCCGTTGGCCGAACGGTCGATCAACGGCCCAAGGATGGGAGAGACGACCGCGAAGGGTGCAATGGTCAGCAACAGGTAGAGGAGGACCTTGCCCTTCGCCTCGGTCGGTGAAACGGAAAAGAAGAGCGAACCGGCGAGCGAGACGGTCACCAGGGTGTCGCCGGCCATCATGATGACGTGGACGAGCGCGAGACGTCCGAAGGCCGTGCTCTGATCGAACAGATCCTGCGCGGAGGCTCTCGCGAGCGAAACAATTCCCCGTGGTCGCACGAGAGCCAAGCGTAGGTGATTGCTCCAACGTCGACGACTCGCACGGGCACGTCTGCTAAAAAACTCACGTGCACTGGTCCTTCGCCCAGAACCTTCCACTGGCACTCCTCACCGCCTGGGTGTGGACGTTCCTCGCCTTTCTCGTCGGACGCGTCGTCAAGCGACACGCCACCATCGACGTCTTCTGGGGTGCGGGCTTCCTCGTCATTTACGTCGAGAGCCTGCTCCTCGACCATCATTTCGTCGCGGCGTACGCCACTTCGTCGCACGGTTCGTACACCTACGGCGCCCGATTGCTCGTGCTGGCGTTCGTCGCGCTCTGGAGCCTGCGACTCTCGCTCCACCTCGCCCTGCGCCAACGAGGTACGCGCGAGGACACCCGCTACGTCGTCATCATGAAAGGTGCGCACGATCGAAACGAGACCTTCTACGCGCTCCGGATGATCTACGGACTCCAAGGCCTGCTGCTCTGGTTCGTCTCGATTCCACTTCAGTGGATTGCCGCCCAACACCATTTCGATTGGTTACTCGTCCCCGGACTCATGCTCGTCGCGACGGGTTTCTTGTGTGAAGCCATTGGTGACGAACAACTTCGCCACTTCCTCGCCGATCCGGCGATGCGCGGCACGACAATGAATCACGGTCTCTGGCGCTACACCCGCCACCCGAACTACTTTGGCGACAGCGTCGTGTGGTGCGGCTTTTACCTCGTCGCCTGTTCCGCCGGTTGGGGCGTACTCACCGTTCTCTCGCCCGTCGCGATGATCTACCTGTTGACATCGCTCTCGGGCAAGCCCCTGTTGGAGCGCAAATTGACGAAGACGCGCGCCGGTTACGACGAGTACATCGAGAGTACGAGTTCGTTCTTCCCTCGTCCACCGAAGAAGCGGTGACCGCTAGTTCGAGAAGCAGCCGAGTTTGTAGATATCGGTAGGGAGAATCAACGGCTTGCAATCGGTCGCGCGCGAGACGAGGGACCACGAGTGCGCAGCCTGCGAATACTCCAAGACCTCGGTCACGCCAATGGCGTGCTCTCCGCTCCCGACGGTCGTCCACGCAAATGCCCAGTCACCCTCGCACCCGAAGTTCTGAAACGAAGTGACGTGGAGGTCACCGGTGAAGGCCAGACTCAGCGCATCGGTGCTGCACGGCGGCTGCGGCGGCACGTTCGTCGCGCTCGACGACGTCCGCGTGCTCGCGACAAACAGGGCGGTGAGAAGAAGGGCGGCCAACACGAGACGTAGCGACTTCATGATCGCATTCCAGCACAGTTCGTAATCAATTACGCATTCATGAGGATTACGCCGAGAAGCAGTCCCATGGACTTCTCCCATTCGGCGTTTTCAATCGGCGTCGTTGACACGTCATCGAGCGTTCGACCGACCAGCACCACCTGGATGATGACCGCAATGGAGTGGGACGAGAGAGTGCGACTCAGCCAGTCCCTGTCTTGGCCGTACTCCACGATTTGGGCGAGTTCACTCGTCAGACGTGACTGCGTCTCCCCAATGAGTTCTCGCAACTCCGGTCGCGTAATGGACGCCGCCACGATGCGAGCGCGAAGGGCGCGACGCGCTCGGCGCTCTTCACCGTTCGCAAACGTCCCAACGAGGCCCTGCATCGACACGAGGTACTCCTCGAGTGACTGCGAGGACACACTGACTTTCTGCAGAACCGCGAGATCCTCTTCGGCCAACTTCGAGAACATCTGGTGATAGGCCGCGTCGATGACGCCTTCACGCGAACCGAAGTGGTGGTAGACCGATCCGTAATTGACGCCGGTCGCTTCACATATCTCGGGTATACGAATAAGTGATTCATCCGCTTTCATCAGGCGTTCTCCAACGGCGTCCAACACCGCCTGCATCACCGGGGCCGACCGACTCTGTTTCGCCATTGCTCAATAGTAACGGCCCAGGTTCAACCTTTGACAATCTGTATAACGCTAGAAGCGCAACAAACGCACACATTCAGGACGTCGTTCGGCATCGCTGAACTACTTTCAACCGAACGGAACTGCATCCCTCTACTTCGAACCTGAGAGGTTTTCGCTACAAGCGAAGGGACGCCTACTGATTGAATTGAGGATTCGTTGGAATGTTGTGCACGGCGTGGAAGAAGGCGCCGACCGTGAGAATGAAGAATACGAGGCCCACAACACCGATCCAGCCGAGGACGATGCCCGCCGTCGCCATGCCCGAATCGTTCTGACCAGTTCGCCTGATCTCGCGCTTCGCTGCGTAACCAAGGATCAGTGCCATGACGGATCCCAGGCCCCACACCCAGACGATGCCCAGCACCATCGACGCAATCGCCATCCCGTTGGTCGCGGTGGCGCTCTTCGCGACGATCACCGGATTGGAGAAGGTGTTAATCCCGCATATCGAACAGATCGCCGCGTCCGACTTGTTGTTGTGACCGTTCGTACAGAGCACGACATCCCTCGTTCATTGCAGCAGTTCCCCGAGGCGTTGTCGCCCTACACGGTCTACCATTCGCGACATCTGACGTCCGTCTTAGTCAATCGGATGATCAACGTGGTTCAACAACCACGGTCGAGTAAAGCCCCTCGTGTCTAGTGTTGGCAAATGGAGATTCGACGTCTAGGACCCAAGGACGAACAGTTGGTCGCCAACGCCGCCGTTCTTTTGACGGACCGGCCCTGCGACCGGCGACGAAGCGATTCCTACGTGATGATCACCACCACCTCTTCGTTTCCTACGAGGACGGACGAGCGGTGGGCTTCGTGACCGGCGTCGAAATCACCCACCCCGACAAGGGGACCGAAATGTTCGTCTACGAGCTGAGCGTCGATGAGGCGTACCAGAGAAGAGGCGTCGCCCGAGCGCTGTTGCACGAACTCGAACAACTCGCGCGCGACCTCGAGTGTTACGGCATGTGGGTCGTAACGGGCGAAGACAATACGGCCGCGCTCGCAACCTACGAAGCGTCCGGCGCGACCACCGAAAGGGCACAGGCCGTACTCGTGTGGAGCTTTGAGTCGGGTACCACTTCACTCAAGTGATTGCGAGATTTCCCAAATGAATCCGTCGGGATCCTTAAAGTGGGCCGTGCGACGTCCCCAGTAGCGGTCCATTGGCGCAATGATGAACTCCACGCCGTCCATCGAGAGACGGTCGTACTCGGCGTCAACATTGTCAACGAAGAGATTGAACATTCCCGATGGCTTCTGTCCGCGTGGCGAATCCGGTGTCTCACCCATCAGCATGTCGGTCGCGGAAGCTACCGTGACCAACAACACCATGTCCTCGCCCATCATGATCGCCACCGACGTGTCATCTTCGTGGACGGACGTGAAGCCAAGCACGTCGACGTAGAACGTCTTCGACTGTTGTAGGTCCCTGATGAACAGGACCGGAGGTCCCACGCTCATTGCACCGTTCGTCATTGACGCGCTCCTTCGTTCTGGTTCGTCCCAACGTATCTCGTCGTAACTCGTCCGCCTAGGTAGTCCGAAACAATTTCGTTGGCTCCGAATCCGCGAGTGTCGTCGGCGCGACGTTCATTAGAGAACCACGCTCAGCAGCACGTGGACCATGTCGTGAACGCCAATCCCCTCGGCCCGACGAATCGCGTCTTTGAGTGGTACGACGTAGCCGCCGTCCTTGGCGAAGAGCGACGTCTTCCACTCGCTTGATCCGATCTCGGCTTCGACCGGAATCATGCCCCAGCCGTAGGTGACCAGTGCCGCCGCGGACTGAATGAGGGCACTTTCCTCGTCGGGCACCGTGACAAAGAAATAGGGCGCCGGACCTCGCCATTCCCACACCACGCCGTCGAATTCCAGTTCCACACCCTCAAGGTAGTGGAGGAGTCCTACATCGAGCGAGCCTTTTCATCGACAGCGAACCGTTGCTACGTAGGCAAAAGGCCGTGAATGTGTCACTCGAGTTCAAGAGAACTATTGTTCCGCGGTGTACGGGTGTCTGGTGCACCTGTTCGTCACAGCAGCGGGGTGGATGACCATGGGGTCCAAGAGGTTTTTTGAAGGCCGCGCTGTCCCCGCGCAGAACCTGCTCGAGTCGCTTCCCAGCGGGATCGCCCTCATCGACGATCACGGCGTAATTGGCGACCTGAACCATCGTCTGGCCGAGATGACCGGGTACGAGTTGGACGACCTCGTTGGCCGTGACATTCAGATGCTCATACCGACTGTTCAAGAAAATGGCAACTTCGACATTCGTGAGGACTTCGCCCGAAGTCCGAACACTGGAACCGTAGTGCGACACCGAAACCTCACCGCTCTTTGTCGTGACGGCAGGGATTTGCACGTCGACTTCGCCTGCTCACAACTTCAACTTGATGGCAGAACCTGGGTCGTCGCGACGTTCCGGGATGACACAGTTCTACGAGCGGAACACGACGCGCGCACTGAGGCCGAAAGTCACACGGTTGCGGTCGAAACTGCCGCCGCGGAAGCGCTGTCGCTGAGCGAGGAGCGCTTTCGGCTCGCGTTCGAGGGAAATATGGCACCCATGGTATTCAGCGATCGCAATGGAATGTTCCTCGCCGTGAACGACGCATTCTGCCGGATGAGTGGACGCACCAAAGAAGAGTTGATCGGCAACGACTCCAAGCACTTCACGTACCCCGACGACGTTGGCATCACTGAAACTATCTACGAAGACATCAATTCCGGCAAAACCGACGAGGTTCGTTACGGCAAACGCTTTTTGCACAAGAACGGACGAATCGTCATCGCCGAAGTGTCTATCAGTGCTGCTCGTGACGAGACGGGAACCCCGAAGTACTACGTCTCGTCGGTGCGCGATATCACCGAAGAACGAGCGCTCGCCGCCCAGCTTTCCTTCCAAGCCCTCCACGACCCACTCACGGGACTCGCGAATCGCGCACTCTTCGATGATCGGCTCACCCAGGCGCACGCGAGAGTCGCGCGACACGGCGGCAACGGAGCCGTGTTGCTCATAGACCTCGATGATTTCAAAGGCGTCAACGATGTCTACGGCCACTTGGTCGGCGACGAGTTACTTATTTCAATCGCTCGCCGCTTCGAAAAGGTCACGCGCACGTCCGACACACTTTGTCGCTTCGGCGGAGACGAGTTCCTCTACTTAGCCGATGGTCTCAATTCGCCCGCAGAAGCGGAACAAATTGCCAAACGTTTCCTCAATACACTCGCCGAGCCGTTCGAAATCAGTGGCGTGCGCATCGAACAGCGTGCGAGTACCGGAATCGTGATTTGGGACGGTGAGAACACGAATATCGTCGAGCTGGTCCAGAATGCCGATGCCGCAATGTATGAAGCCAAGCGTCAGGGCCACGGAAATCTGGTCGTCTTCACCTCTGACATGCGCCATCAAGCGGCGAGTCAGTTCGCACTCGTTCAAGATTTACGCCAGGCCCTTGCATCGCACCAACTCACAATGCACTACCAGCCCATCATTGACCTCACGACAACGGAAGTTGTGGGGTTCGAGGCTCTGATGCGCTGGTCGCACCCCGAGCGAGGTTGGGTGCCTCCCGATGTCTTCATTCCCCTCGCCGAAAAGAGCGATCTGATATTCGAACTCGGCGCCTTCGCGATCCGGGAAGCGGTCACGGCGGCGAGTTCGTGGGAACCAAGTGG
>DATCFS010000193.1:0-6041 GCA_036509375.1 Acidimicrobiales bacterium | reverse complement strand
GAATGTCTGGCGACCGCTACGAGCATCACGGGTTGTGACACCTCCACGGCAACCCCCGTGACCGAGAGCGCCACGGGCACCTTCACGACACCGTTCATTGTCGTCACCGGAACAGTAGGTAGCGGAACGTGCGGCACGACGTCGGCTGACCTCACCTGCATTATTGAAGTCGCCGACCAGGCTCAAACCAATACGGCCGCTGCACCAATCACGTTTAACTTGCCCGTGGCAACGACGACGACGACGACCGCCCCACCAACCAAGAAGCCTCGTAAATTCCACGCCGCTCCGATCACCAACTTGAGGAACGGTTCGAGCGTCCGGCTCTCCGGTACTGGATTCAAGGCGAACGAGCAGCTATACGCGATTGAATGCCTCTGGACGTCCAAGGGCCAGGCCGGTTGCGACCTGAAGACACTGCACCCCGTCAAGACGACCGCCAGTGGAGCAATTCCCGCCTTCAAGTTCAAGGTCGTCAACGGCAAGATCGGTAACGGCACCTGCGGCACGAAGAAGTCGAATTTGAAGTCCTGCGACATTTCGATTGCGACCGCCTCGAAGGGCGACGCGGCGAAGATTCGAATTGCCTTTAAATAAGTAGTCGTACAGCCTCAAGAAACCGGGCCGCCCTTTTGGGTGGCCCGGTTTCTTCGTGGGTGACGATCCCGGATCGCACAAGTCGCAGAATGGACATCCCGTGATCCGTGCCCCGTCTCGACGTCGAACGGGACGGCTCAGTTCTTCACTTTTCCGAACAGTGGCGTTGGGTAGTTGAACTCGAGTGAGAAAGTGCCGAGTCTCACTGACCGAGGTAGGCGCGACGGATTCGGTCGTCGCTCAGCAACGCGGGAGCCGTGTCTTCGTAGAGAACGTGACCGTTCTCCAATACGTAGCCACGGTCCGCGATTCGAAGGGCCTGGTTCGCGTTCTGCTCCACGAGAAGAATCGTCACGCCTTCGGAGCGGATCTGCACGATGATCTCGAAGATGGACGAGATGATCTTGGGCGCGAGTCCGAGTGACGGCTCGTCGAGCAACAACAGCCGGGGCTTCGCCATGAGGGCGCGTCCGATGGCGAGCATCTGTTGCTCACCGCCGGAGAGAGTGCCGCCAAGCTGCTTGCGACGCTCGCCGAGCACGGGAAAGAGTGTGAAGATGTGGTCGAACTCCTCGCTGTAACTGCCCTTTCGACGGTAGGCACCCATTTCGAGGTTCTCGATAACTGACATCGTCCCGAAGATGCGACGACCTTCGGGAATGTGGCTGAGGCCCATGTCCACAAGGTTGTGCGCGGGCGTGTTGTTGATGAGGTGGCCCTCCAGTTCCACGGTGCCGGCGTAGGGACGATGGAGACCGGAGATCATTCGAAGCGTCGTCGTCTTGCCCGCGCCATTGGCCCCGAGCAGCGTCACGATCTCGCCCTTGTCGACCTTCATCGTAAGGTCACGGATTGCGGGCACGGCCCCGTAACGAACTTCGACGTTTTTGATACTGAGCATGTTCTCCGACATCAGACGCCAGCCTCCGTCGCGTCGGGTGTGTCGGTGATGATCGGGGCGACCGGCGCACTCTGAGCGACGGGCGCACTCGGCTCGTCGTCGGTCTCCGCCGCGCCGAGGTAGGCCGCAATGACGTCGGGATTCTGTTGAATGTCCGCCGGTGCGCCCGAGGCGATCACTTGACCAAAGTTGAGAACGTAGAGGCGCTGCGCCAGGGACATTACGAGCTTCATGTCGTGCTCGATTAAGAGGATTGACGTGCCCGTTTCCTTATTGATCGTGCGAATCAGTTCGGCGAGCGCCAACTTCTCCGACGGGTTCGTTCCCGCCGCGGGCTCGTCGAGCAACAACACCTCGGGATTCGTGCCGAGCGCGCGGGCGATCTCGAGGCGGCGGCGGTCTCCGTAGGGCAGGGAGTCGGCCATGGTATTGAGGCGATGCGTGAGGCCGACCAGTTCCAGAAGATCAAGCGTCCGGTGATCCGACTCACGCTCTTCACGGCGCGTGCGCGGCAGGTGCAGCATGGCCCCGATCGGTCCGGTCTTCTGGCTGGCTTCGACACCGATCTTGATGTTCTCGAACGTCGTCAGCGCGTTGAACATACGACTCGTTTGGAACGTTCGAGCGACGCCCATGTGGTTCACCTTGTGCGGCGGCTTGCCGACGAGATTGACGGTACCCTTGCGTTCGGCGTGGAAATTGATAACGCCCTCTTGGGGTTTATAGACGCCCGTCAGACAGTTGAAGAGCGATGTCTTGCCGGCGCCGTTGGGTCCAATCACCGCGAGGATCTCACCTCGTCGCTGCTCAATGGAGACATTGTTGAGGCTCGTCACGCCGCCGAATCGCAAAGTGACGTTCTGTACTTCGAAGATGTTGTCGACGGCCTTGGAGGACGCCTCATTGACTTGGGTCACGTCGGTCACGAGAGTGGTCCTTCCACGGCGCTACCCATTGCGTCGGCGGACCCGAGTCCGGCTTCGGAGTCTTGAAACTCTCTCAGTCTCCGTTTCGCGGGGAACATGCCCTGGGGACGGAAGATCATCGTGAGAACCAAGAGCGCTCCCAAGTACATGTACTTGTCGGCGTCCTGGTAGTCAATGAACGAGTGGAACACGAGGTACTGAAGAATCCATCCCACCAGTGCCGCACCGATCAAGACACCGGTGATGGACGCCATGCCACCGAAGATGACGAGCACCAAGACCGTGATGGACACCTGGAGCGCGAAGTCCGACGGAAAGAGCGAGCCGAGTTTGGCGGACGACAACACGCCGGCGACCCCCGAGGTGGAGGCACCGATCGCGAAGGCCATGACCTTGTACTTCAAGCTGTTGATGCCCAGCGACGCGGCAGCTACTTCGTCTTCACGAATTGCGGCCCACGATCTACCGACCTTCGAGTGATTGAGCGAGTTGAAGAAGAAGAGGATGGGGATCATGAACGCCAATAAGAGGTAGTAGAAGTTCAGGTCGTCGCCCAACGCGAAGCCGTTGAGTGCGAAGTGGATGAAGGGCAGATTCATGGAGAAACTGCCCGCAGGTCCGGTTCCTCCGGCACCGTCCGTCAGGTTGGTGAGGTTGCTCGCCAGGACGTAGATGATCTCACCGAAGCCCAACGTGACGATGGCTAAATAGTCGCCGCGCAGTCGCAGCGTCGGTAGACCCAACAGCACGCCCGACGTCATGGCGACGAGAATCGCTATTGGTACCACGAAGAACGTATTGATCTCGAACGGTGGGTGGATGGGCAGCGCACCGCTGAAGTAGGCGTTGGTGTAGGCGCCCAACGCGTAGAAGGCGACGTAGCCGAGGTCCAGCAGGCCAGCGAAGCCCACGACCACGTTGAGGCCAACGGCCAAGAGGCAGAAGATGCCGATCTGTTGGAAGATCGTGACCTGCCAGAACGCCGACAGGAACTTTGGGGCCTCGACCGCGATGAAGAGCCCACCGCCGTAGAGGGCGAACCTCGTGTTCGCACTGACCTTGATGTGACGCGTGCGCCATCGACTCGCCACGACCGCCCGCGACCTCGCTCGGTCCATGAGGGTGGCGCGAATGCCGACGAGCAGGCCGCATCCCGTCCAGAGATAGGTCGTCCAGTGGTGGAAGAAGTTGTCGTCACTCGAGCCCTTGAACTCGAAGTACTTGATACTGAAGCGCACCGGCAGCCACGGGTCGGCGCACGCAGCGAAGACCAGTCCGCCCACCACTCCGCCAACGATCTTCACCCACTTGGCGTCGAAGAAGCTTGGCGGCTGAGGTTCGTCGGGGTTGTAACGCGCGGCGACGCGCACCGTGTTGAGCAACCAGATGAGGATCGCGATGTACCCGTAGGTCCGCGTGTGCAGCAGCTGGCCAATCATCTGGTTCCAGGAGAGCTTGTGGGCAACGGGTGGTCCGGTGACGTCGGCGATGAAGAGCGCCACGATAAGTGCAATAAGACCAATGATCAACTGTCGAGCGACGCCGGCGAAAGCCACGAACTCCTTCAGCGACTTCGGGAAGCGCTTCACCGCCCTAATCCACGCACCTTCGAAGATGCCCATACGAACTTTTCGCCCGTAGACCATCGCGAGTCCCAGAAGAATGCCGAAAATCAAGAAGCCCCACACGTGACTCGAGAAGAGCGAGTGGGTGAACGAATAGGTCGGCGTCGAGAGGTCGCCTTCGGGACCGGTCATGATCGCCAGCAGAAGACCCCCCGCGAAACAGGTCGCGAAGAGCCGCGTATCGAAGTTGTCGAACTTCCACTTCTTCAAGAGTTCGTCGCGGTTCACGCCGACCTCCCCAAGCTCTCACCGAACAAACCGGTGGGCCGAATCAGCAAGACGAGTACCAAGATAACGAAACCGATAACGGGCTCGTAGAACGGTTGGTGGATCCAATAAATGGGAACGTACATGAACAGACCGAGGACCACTCCCCCGACCATCGCTCCTCGGATATTGCCAATGCCTCCAAGGACGGCGGCTGTGAACGCCAATAACGCCGGGGTGAAGCCCATGTTGTAGTCGACGGTCGTGCTCATGGCGATAAAGAGTCCGGCGACCCCGCCCATGAATCCACCAATTGCGAACGTCGAGGCGATGGTGGAGTTGACGTTGACGCCCATGAGACTCGCAGTCTCGGCATCCTGAGCGACGGCTCGAATGCTTCGACCAATTTTCGTCCGATTGACCAGGGTGTCGACGACCACGAAAAGGAACAGCGTGACGACGAGCAACACCAGGTCGAAGGCGGTGATGTTCGCGCCGCCAACCTTCCACGCAAAATTGGCGGTGATGGGCTGGGCCGTCGCCGACGGGTTCCGTCCAAATTCCTTACCGGCGAGGTTGAGGAGGAAATAGGACGCACCAATGGCTGAAATGAGATAGGTGAGTTTCGGAGCGTTACGGCGTCGGAGCGGACGATAGGCGAATCGCTCGATGCCGATCGCAATCACGGCGCCCACGATGCCACTCGCGAGAATCGCTCCAACGAGAATCAGCACTCTCATTGGGGTCGAAACGGTGAGCGACTTCATCGTGTAGTGCAAAAAATAGTAACCAGCGAATCCACCACTCATCAAGACTTCACTGTGGGCGAAGTTAATGAGGCGAAGGACGCCGTAGACGAGGGTGTACCCGAGAGCGACCAGGGAGTAGATGAGACCAGTAAAGATTCCCAGCGCAAAAAATTGAAGCATTCGTTCCCCTCAGTGAGCAATCACCTCACGCCAAACTATCTGAGTTCGCGTCGTCGATAGTGCGGATTGTAGAAGACCGGCTGCTCGGAAGCAGCCGGTCTTCTACAACTCTTGGAAAACTAGTGGTTACTCAAGGCCCAACTGAACGATCTTGCCGCCTTCAACCTTGTTAACGAAGATTGCGGTTCCCTTTACGTCACCGGCAGCGTTGAACTGAATCGTCTTGGTGATGCCCTTGAAGGTAATCACCTTGACCTGCGCGAGCACCTTCGCACGCGTCATCGTACCCTTGACTTTGGCCATTGCGGCCAGAACCAAGTTGGCGGAGTCGTACGACTCAGCCGCGTACGGACCAGGAGCTTCGTGAGCAACGGCCGTGTACTGAGCAGTCCAGGAAGCGGTCTGCTTGTTGGAGCACGCGCATGTCAAAAGCACACCGTTACCGTCAGCAGCGGTTGACAGCGAGGTGATGAACTGAGGTTCGTCACTTCCGTCTCCACTCATGATGGCGCCACCGAAGTGCTGGGTTCCCACGAGGTTGTCAGTGACCTGAGCGAAGTCACAGTAGTAACCGGCGTAGAAGACCGCCGCCACGCCCGTGAGGCTTGCCGTTACTGCGTCACTGGTTCCGGTACCACCGGCCGTGCAAGCGTTCGAGTACGGAAGGCCAAGAATCTGGCCACCGTTCGCGAGTGAGCCGCCAGCGGCGGTGACCGCAGTCGCAACCTGGGTGGCGAGACCGGCACCGTAGGTGCTGGTGTCGGAGATCACGAGGATCTTGCCCTTGCTGCCGTAGGTCTTCTGGAGGTACGAACCGTCTGCAGGACCCTGAACACCGTCATTCGCAACGACTCGG
>DATCFS010000192.1:0-2507 GCA_036509375.1 Acidimicrobiales bacterium | reverse complement strand
CACCAAAACGTGTGATCACGCCCACGAAACCCTGTTGAACGATGCGAACCGCTTTCAAGATCATTGCCAGTACCAAGACAACGATGATCGCCGCGATGACGGCTAAGACAATTCCAACCATGTCAGTCCCTTCGAGAAGGTTCCCAACGGTCCACTTCGCCGCCGTTTCACCTAGTAATCGGAGTGTACCCGACGACGTTGCGCGACCATCGAGCGCCGACCGCGTGCGAAATACCTGTCAACTCCCGTCGAACTTTGGGCAACTCACCCAAACGTGAAGTCGTACGCCTGCACGCCCGGTGAGAGTTTTAAGACCATCGTGCCGGTTGACGTTTGGGACGAGTTCAAGAGCGTGTACAGCCGCGGGACCCCGCTGACGTCAATTGTCGTGGGGGGCGTGCCGTCGCCGGCCGACACCTGGACGGTGCCCACGCCGCCCATCACGAGGTAGACGTGTTGCGCCAGATAGTTGAGTTCCAGTTTCGCATTCGCTCCCGTCGTCGCCTCCTGTTGCGCGAATGTCCACGTACCCGACAGCGCGAACGTGTACGGCTGCAACGACGACGGGAACTGGAACGACGTGGCAACGCCCGCCGAGGGCTCGGCATTGGCGTCGAGGTACTGCAGCCGCTCGAGCCCCACGTAGGACTCGGGATTCGTCTGCGCGGTCGGCGTGAGGTTGGGCACCGACGTTGGCGGGGGCAGCTTCAGTCCGGGGTTGGCCGCGACGAGCAGCGTGCGAATCAGGTTCTCCGTCTGGCCGTACGAACCCTCGCCGAAGTCGACGTGTCGAACCGTACCCTTCGAATCCACGAGGTACTCGGCCGGCCAGTACTCGTTACCGTACGCATTCCACGTGCCCAGATTGTTGTCGACGGCAATCGGGTATCTCACGCCGAGGGCCCTGGCTTGGGCCTTCACGTTGCTGATCACGTGTTCGAACGCGAACTCGGGTGACTGCACGCCGACGACGTCGAGCCCGTAGGGGGCGTAGCGCTTGTACCACGCTTCGACGTGGGGCAGCGTTCGCTGACAGTTGATGCACGAGTAGGTCCAGAAGTCAACGAGCACCACTTTGCCGCGAAGTCCGTTCATGGTCAGGGGCACATCGTTGGGTGTGTTGAGCCACGCCGCAATGTCGGTGAAGTTCGGTGCGGGGCTGCAGTTGACGAGGTTGGGCGACGAGACTGGGCACTTCGCGAGCGCCACTCCCTTGCCGGGACTGAGATTCTCGAGTCCCGTTCGCGTACTCTTCGAACCTTCGAATTGGTTTTGCAGTGCGGTCGTGTAGCCGGGGAGGTCGCGCTGCAAGAAGCTGAGCGAGTTTGTTCCTATGACGACGGCCATCACGATCAACACGACGCCGCCGACGCGTCGCAGTGAGGGCGCTCGTTCACGTAGGTAGCGAACTCGGTGCACCATCTGATCACCGGCGAAGGCAATGACGAAGAGTGGAGCACCGGCGCCAACGGCGAAGGCAACGGTGATGAAGACGAGTTCGAGACTGACGTGCTCCGTGGAGCCGAGCACGGTGATCGACGCCAGAATCGGTCCCGCGCACGGGGTGAAGACGAGGCCGAGTCCGAGCCCCACGACGAATCCACCACTCGAGCTCCGCGGCTGAAGCCCTGCGAGGCGGACAAATGGTCGTTCCAACCAGAGGGCCAACTGCGGCAGCAGATAACTGGCGCCCACGATGACGAGCACCGTGACACCGAGCCAGCGCAAGAACCAGTACGGCAAGTGCAGCACGTTCAAGATCTCGGTGCCGGCGAGCACGAGGATGCTGAAACTGACAACGATGCCGAGCACGATCGCCGTCGAGCGTCGCCACGTGGTTGGTTTCGGGTCGCTGAGGTCCGGTGTCGCCACGCCGGCGGCGAAGATGATCGGTAGAACCGGGAGGATGCACGGCGAGATTCCCGCTATGAGACCGGCGACCAGTGCGATGAGTACTAGGGACATGTGAGAATGCGCTTGATGGGCCCTGGTTGATACGTCGACCAATGACCCATGGACCAAACTTTAGGTGTCGCCATCCGTCCAGGGCTCATCATCGATAGTCATCGGAGCCCGCAAACCCGTTACAGCGGCGCGTATTTGTTCGATTCTTACGCTTGGAAGTTCGTGAACTGCCACGGGTCTGCGCAATCGAGGCTTCGACCGGACCACTGATCGAACCAGTCGGCCTTCGACGACACGGGGTCCCAGTCCAGTGGCCCGGACCACAGCGTCCCGAGATACGGTGCCGCGACGTTCAGCACGTCGCGCCACGGAAGTTCGTCGGGAACGTGCACGCCTTCGCGGGGCGCGCGCAACAACCAGTCGACCGCTCCGAGTATGGACGCCGCGACCTGAATGGTCGTGGCGCTCTGGTGCGGCGCCACGGCACGGGCCTCAGCGATGGAGGTCAGCATGCCGGTCCACCACGACTTGTAGGGATGACCCATCAGTAGGACCCCGAGTTCGTCGCGCCCGGAGATGATCTCGTCGTTCATGATCCGCTG
>DATCFS010000191.1:0-11089 GCA_036509375.1 Acidimicrobiales bacterium | reverse complement strand
GGAGGCGGCCGCCCTGCGCGACATTCTTCACACCCTGCAGCGTCAGACGTTCGCGACCCAGCTGGACGAACTGACACTCGACGACCTGGCACTCGATGCCTGACCGGTAAAGTCCCTACATGTCGTCGTCAATCCGGGTGCAGGGCGCCCGCGTCCATAATCTGAAGAACCTCTCGGTCGAGATACCCCGCGACCAGTTGGTCGTCTTTACCGGGCTTTCCGGATCAGGCAAATCATCACTCGCCTTTGACACGATTTACGCCGAAGGGCAGCGCCGTTACGTCGAGAGCCTCTCGGCCTACGCCCGTCAATTTCTCGGTCAAATGGACAAACCGGACGTTGATTTCATCGAAGGACTCTCGCCGGCCATCTCGATTGACCAAAAGACCGCCTCGCGTAACCCCCGTTCCACGGTTGGCACGATCACCGAGATCCACGACTACCTGCGACTGCTCTTCGCGCGCATTGGCGTGCAGCACTGCTCGAACTGCGGCAAGGTCGTCACGCGCCAGACGCCGCAACAGATCGTCGACCAGGTGCTAGCTCGGCCCCGCGACGAGCGATTCCTCGTCTTGGCAACCGTCGTCGAAGGTCGCAAGGGCGAGTACAGCACGTTGTTGGGGGAGTTGGCGGCGCAGGGCTTCTCGCGTGCGCGCGTCGACGGCGAGGTCATCGAACTGGTCGACCGTGACACGTTGACGCTGGCGCGCTACGAAAAACACACCATCGACGTGGTCCTCGACCGTCTCAGCGTGAAGGCGTCCAACCGTCAGCGACTCACCGAGTCGGTCGAGTCGGCGTTGAAACTCACGAGGGGCCTCGTATCGTTCCTCTTCATTGACGACGATGAGCTCGTGCAGTTCTCCGAGAAGATGGCCTGTAACGACTGCGGCATCAGTTTCACGGAGCTCGCGCCGCGCGACTTCTCCTTCAACTCGCCCTACGGCGCCTGCCCGGTCTGCACGGGACTGGGAACCCGTTACGAAGTAGACCCCGAGCTCGTCGTGCCGGACGACTCGCTCTCGTTGGCTGACGGAGCTTTAGCTCCGTGGTCCGGAGTGCGCTTCAAATACTTCGCGAGGTTGATTGAGGGCATTGCCGCCCTCGGTGAGTTCGACCTTGACACGCCGTGGAAGAAGTTGAAGCCCAAGGACCGCAAACTCGTCCTCTACGGCGTCGAGAAGAAATCGGTGCCGGTCAAGTATCGCAACCGCTACGGCAAGGTCCGCACCTACGACACGACGTACGCCGGCATCGTTGACTGGCTGGAGCGCAAGCGCAACGAGGCCGACGGCGACTGGTCGCGCGAACAGGCCGAGCAGTACATGCGCGAGGTCGAGTGCCACACCTGCAAGGGACAACGACTGAAGCCCGAAGTGCTAGCGGTGCTGATACATCGACACAACATCGCCGACGTCAACGCCATGACGATCGACGAAGCAATCGACTTCTTCGTCAAGTTGAAGTTGACCAAACGCGAACAGACGATTGCCCTTCGGGTGGTGAAGGAGATCAACGAACGACTCACTTTCTTGATGGACGTTGGTCTCGACTACCTGACGCTCAGTCGCGCCTCGGCGACCCTGTCGGGCGGCGAAGCGCAGCGAATTCGACTGGCGAGTCAGATCGGTAGCTACCTGGTGGGCGTCCTCTACGTCCTGGACGAACCGTCGATCGGGTTGCACCAGCGCGACAATCGCCGACTCATCGCCACCCTCGAGCGCCTTCGCGACCTCGGGAACTCCGTCATCGTCGTCGAGCACGACGAGGAGACGATCCGTCTGGCCGACTACATCGTCGACATCGGACCGGGCGCCGGCGAGTTCGGTGGCCGCGTCGTGCACGCCGGCACGTATAAGGAGCTCCTCGAGAACACCGAGTCGCTCACCGGCCAGTACCTCTCGGGCGAGCGTTCCATCGCGATACCCTCCACCCGCCGAACCGGTGACGGCAAGAGGCTGACGATCAAGGGCGCGCGAGCGAACAACCTGCAGAACGTCACCGTCGACATCCCACTCGGTGACTTCGTCGCGATCACCGGCGTCTCGGGATCGGGTAAGTCCACGTTGATCAACGGCATCCTGCTTTCCTCGCTGGAACACCAGATCAATCGGGCCAAGACCACGCCGTTCGAACACGACACGATTCTCGGCGTGAAGCACCTCGACAAGGTCGTCGCGGTCGACCAGCAACCAATTGGCCGTACGCCGCGATCGAATCCGGCGACGTACACCGGGGTCTTCGACAAGATCCGCAAACTCTTCGCCGAGACCCAGGAGGCCAAGGTCCGCGGTTACCAGCAGGGACGATTCTCGTTCAACGTGAAGGGCGGACGCTGCGAAACGTGCGCCGGCGACGGCACGATCAAGATCGAGATGCACTTCCTGCCCGACGTCTACGTGAACTGTGAGGTCTGTAACGGTGCCCGTTACAACCGCGAGACGTTAGAGATCAGTTACCGCGGTAAGTCCATCAGTGACGTGCTCAACATGCCCGTCGCCGAGGCGTTGACGTTCTTCGAACGCCAGCCCTCGATCCTTCGCCACATCCAGAGTCTCGACGACGTCGGGCTCGGCTACGTCCGGTTGGGTCAACCGGCTCCGACCCTGTCGGGCGGCGAGGCCCAGCGCGTGAAACTGGCGACGGAGTTGGCCCGACGACCGACCGGTCACACCCTCTACGTACTCGACGAACCAACGACCGGACTTCATTTCGAAGACGTCAATCGACTGTTGCAGGTCCTGCACCGATTGGTCGATCAGGGCAACACGGTGCTCGTCATCGAGCACAACCTGGACGTCGTGAAGACGGCCGACTGGGTCATCGACCTCGGCCCCGATGGTGGTCGACGCGGTGGCCTCATCGTTGGCGAAGGCACCCCCGAGGACATTGCGATGTTGCCCACCGCGACCGGACTGGTCCTGAAAGAGTCGTTGGCAGCCCACGGGCGGCTCTAGTGTTCGACAAGCCCTCGGGCATCCCTCGCCAGAGCGGCTGTTACCTCTTTCGAAACCAACAGGGCACGGTCATCTACGTCGGCAAGGCCCTCTCGTTGGCGTCGCGCTTGGGAAACTACTTCCAGCGCTCCGGGGCGTTGGACCATAAGACGCAGGCTCTCATGGCCGAGGCGACGTCGGTCGAGTGGATCATCACGCCGACGGAACTCGACGCCCTCGTGCTCGAGAATGAGCTGATCAAGGAGAACCAGCCGCGCTACAACATGCGACTGAAGGACGACAAGAGCTTTCCCTACGTGGCCATTGATACCCGCGTTGACTTCCCCGCGCCATACACGACGCGCGCCAAACACCAGAAGGGGGTTCGCTACTTCGGACCGTTCGTCGACGTGCGCGCCCTTCGCACGACGATGGACGAACTGATCCAGGCCTTCCCGCTTCGATCGTGCACCAAGCACAAGTACAACTACCACCAGCGAATCGGGCGGCCCTGTCTGCTCTTCGACATCGGCAAGTGCTCCGGTCCGTGCGTGGGCGCCATCGACAAGGACGGCTACGGGCAGCTCGTGCAGTCGTGGTCGCGGTTCTTCGACGGTGACGTGCGTCAACTGCGCGGTCTCTTGCAAGGACAGATGGAGGAGGCCTCCGAGAAGAAGCACTACGAAGCGGCGGCCAAGGCGCGCGACGGATTGGACGCGTTGGAACGCGCGGCGAGCGTGCAGAACGTGGTGTTGGACGACCACTCGAATCTCGACGTACTCTGCGTGGCGACGGACGGGGGACGGGCCGCGGTGGTGCGCTTTCGCGTGCGCTTCGGTCGGATCATCGGACGTTCGGTGAACCTGATCGACCGTTCGATGGACGAGAACGACGCCGAGATCCTCGAAAGCGTGCTGCCCGACATGTTCGACGATGCCCAGTCGGTGCCGCCGGTCGTGCTCGTCGGGAGCGAGGAGTCGTTGACGCCCCTCATGGCGCAGTTCTTCAGTGGACTTCGTGGCCGTCCGGTCGAGGTCGTCGTGCCCCAGCGCGGCAAGCGCCGTCGGGTCGTGGAGATGGCGATCGCCGACGCCCAGTCGGTCATCGATCGCGACTCGCTTCGACGCCAGAGCGACCACAACGTGCGCTCTCGAGCGTTGCAGGAACTGGGCGCCGCCCTGCACCTGGCACTCCCTCCGTTTCGCATCGAGTGTTTCGACATGAGCCACCTGCAGGGGACGAACTACGTCGGCTCGATGGTGGTCTTCGAAGACGGGCTGCCACTGAAGGGTGAGTACCGGCACTTCAACGTGAAGGAGGTGCTCGGCAACGACGACGTCGGCGCCATGGAGGAGGTGGTGCGACGTCGACTCGGCTACTGGAACGATGAACAGAGCACGACCAAATTCCGCCGTCCTGACCTCATCATCATCGACGGCGGCCTGCCCCAACTCCACGCCGCCCAAAAGGCCGCGAGGACGCTCGGTCTCGACGACCAGGTTGAGTTCACGGCACTGGCCAAACGCGAGGAGCTCCTCTACCGACCGGGGTCGAGTACGCCGATCGCACTCGATCGCGGCTCGGAGAGTCTCTACCTGGTGCAGCGACTACGCGACGAGGCCCACCGCTTCGCCATCACCTTCCACCGGTCGAAGCGCGGTAAGTCAATGGTCGCGTCGACGTTGCAGGGTATCGAGGGACTGGGTCCGGCCCGACGGGAGCGACTCATGACCCAGTTCGGTTCGCTCGATACGATTCGCGCCGCGACCCTCGACGAGCTCGACGCGATCGCGTGGCTACCGAGTGACGTTGCGACGAGGCTCTACGATCATCTACAGGCGCCGGCCCAACCACGACCGACGAAGGGAGGCGACGATGAGTGAAGTCCTCTTGGTCACGGGTATGTCGGGTGCCGGTCGCTCCACCGTGTCGGCCGCCTTGGAGGACCTCGGCTGGTTCGTCATCGACAACATGCCCATCGAACTGATCGCGCGCGTCGGTGACCTCGTCACCGCCGGCTCTCGCGAGTACGCCGGCGTCGCCTTCATCGTGGGTCGCTCCGGCGGCGTGCGCCCCGACGCCTGGTTGGCCGTCGAACGTGAACTGCGCGAACTCCACGAGAACGCCAGGATCCTCTTCCTGGATGCTCCCGACGACGTCCTCATCCGTCGCTTCGAGGGCAATCGCCGTCGACACCCCTTTGACGCGCCGACCTTGGCCGAGTCCATCGCCGGCGAACGCGCTCTGCTTCGACCGATCCTCCTCGGCTCCGACCTCGTCATCGACACCGGTTCGATCAACGCCAATCAGTTGCGCTCACGGATCGTCGAGACCTTCACCGACGTGAGCGGTAGTTCACTCCGCGTCTCGCTCGTGTCCTTCGGCTATTCGAACGGCATGCCCCGTGACGTCGATCTGGTCTTCGACTGTCGCTTCCTGCCGAATCCCTACTGGATCGAGGAGCTCCGTCCCCAGTCCGGTCTCGACGATCCCGTCGCCCACTACGTGCTCTCCCAAGAAGCGGCGCAGCACTTCCTCAACGACGTGGTGGCGATGCTCGAGTGGCAGATACCCGAGTTCGCCAAGGAGGGCAAGTCCTATCTTTCGATTGCGATTGGTTGCACCGGTGGACGTCACCGCTCCGTCGCGATCGCCGAAGAGTTACGTCGTCGACTGAGCATCGACCACGCCGTCTTTCACCGCGATATCGCTCGATGAAGGTCGTCGCAGTGGGTGGGGGCCACGGCACGGCCGTGTCCTTGCGCGCGCTCCGTCGTCTCGCCAGTGACGTCACCGGCGTCGTCTCGGTCGCCGACGACGGGGGATCGACCGGCCGACTTCGCGCCATGCTCAACGTCGCGGCCGTCGGGGACCTTCGCAAGTGCCTCGGCGCGCTGGCCGATCCCGAGAATCCATTGACGGCCTCGTTCGAACACCGCTTCAACGTCGGCGAACTCGACGGCCACACCGTGGGAAATCTCTTGCTCGTGGGCCTCCTTGACGCGACCGGTGACCTCGAGGAGTCGGTACGCGCCGTCGCCCAGGTCATGGGCGTGACCGGCACGATCGTGCCGGCCTCGAGCGAGGGTGTCGTGCTCGTCGCTGCAACCAAAGAGGGCGACACCGTCGGTCAGACCGAGGTCATGAAGTCCTCCAGTATCCGGCGAATCCGAGTCGAACCGTCGAACGCCGCCGCGCCGATCGTCGCCGTCGAGGCCATCGAACGGGCCGACGCGGTCCTCATTGGGCCGGGATCGCTCTTCACGAGCGTGTTGGCCGCCTGCGTGGTGCCGGGCATCACGCAGGCACTGGCCGGTACCACGGCGAAGAAGATCTACGTGGCCAATCTCCGCGAACAGGTGCCTGAAACCGAGGGCTACACACTGGAGGATCACGTGTCGGCACTCCTGCGCCACGGCGTGACGCCCGACCTGGTGCTCGTCGATCAACGCTCCACGTACGCGGCGCAGTCCTGTTCACTGCGCGTGCACCTTGCCGACCTCTCGGGTGAAAATGGTCGTGTCCACGATGTGCAAAAATTGGCTGAAGCGGTCTTCGCCCAGGTGCGATAAAGAGCGACCGACGATCAGAGGAGCAGTAGTGGCACTACGTGTGGCAATCAATGGATTCGGACGAATCGGACGCGGCTACCTGCGGGCCTCACTGAACAATCCCAACATCGACGTCGTTGCGGCGAACGACCTCACCTCGATCGAAGTGAACGCCCACTTGCTGCAGTACGACTCCACGCAGGGTCGCCTCGATCGTCATGTCACCCTGACCGACGAGGGCATCGTGGTGGGTGACGAGACCGTCAAGATCTTTGCGGAGCGCAACCCCGCCGCGTTGCCGTGGAAGGAACTGGGCATTGACGTCGTCATTGAGTCCACGGGTCGGTTCACGACCCGCGAGGCCGCGGCGCAACACCTGACGGCCGGCGCCCGAAAGGTCATCATCTCGGCCCCGGCGACCGACGTCGACGGTACGTTCGTGATGGGCGTGAACGACCACACGTACGACGCCGCCACCCAGCACGTCGTGAGTAACGCCTCGTGCACGACGAACTGCTTCGTGCCCATGGTGAAAGTGCTCGACGACGCCTTCGGCGTGACGACCGGTCTCATGACGACGATCCACGCCTACACCAACGATCAGAATCTGCTCGACCTCGAGCACAAGGACCTGCGCCGCGCCCGCGCCGCCGCCATCAATATTGTTCCGGCTTCAACTGGCGCC
The DNA here is from genome assembly GCA_036509375.1 of Acidimicrobiales bacterium. Lineage (GTDB taxonomy): Bacteria > Actinomycetota > Acidimicrobiia > Acidimicrobiales > RAAP-2 > RAAP-2. The sequence goes on along the minus strand of DATCFS010000191.1, from coordinate 3,917 downwards.
GCGCGCGCGACGAGTCTCGTCCTCGAATCAATGAAGGGCCGTCTCGACGGCACGTCGCTTCGCGTACCCATCCCCGTGGGCAGCATCACCGACTTCACGGCGATCGTGCGTTCCACGACGGTCGACGAGATCAACGCGGCCTTCAAGGCGGCGGCGTCCGAGGGGCCGTTGAAGGACATCCTCGTGTACACCGACGAGCACATTGTCTCGTCCGACATTGTCGGCACACCGGCGTCGTGCACCTTCGACTCGTTGATGACGATTGCTCAGCGGATCGATGACCGTCAGAGCCTCGTGAAGATCTTCGGGTGGTACGACAACGAGTGGGGCTACTCCAACCGCCTGGTGGACCTGACCGCGCACATCGGTAAGTAGTCGTGAGCGAACCGCTCCCGTCGTTAGATCGCTGGGGAAGCCTCGCGGGCAAGCGAGTCCTGGTCCGCGTGGACTTCAACACGCCCGTGGCCGACGTGGACGGGCGCCTCGAGGTGTCCGATGACTTTCGCATTCGGGCCGCCCTGCCGCTCTTCGAGGAGCTGCAGTCGCGCGGTGCCACGGTCGTTGCCTGCACCCACTTCGGACGCCCGAAGGGGCAGTTCGTCGAGGAGTACAGCGTCGCGCCGGTACGACGTCGCCTCCACGAACTCGGTTCGGACGTCGAACTGTTGGAGAACCTTCGCTTCAATCCCGGTGAGGAAGCGAACGACCGAGCATTTGGTGAATCATTGATTGCCGGCTTCGACTATTACATCAACGAGGCCTTCGGCGCCTCGCACCGCGCGCACGCCTCGATCATGGTCCCACCAACGGTGGTGCCGAGCGCGGCGGGCACGAACCTGCAACGTGAAGTGTCGACCATTCTCTCGCTGCTCGAGTCGCCGGCTCGACCGTTCGTCGCGATCATTGGCGGCGCCAAGGTCAAGGACAAACTCGCCATCACGACAGTGCTCGCCGAGAAGGCCGACACGGTCATCGTGGGCGGCGGCATGGCCTACACCTTCGAGGTCACGAAAGGTCGCACGATTGGCTCCTCGCTCTTCGACGGTTCCTATCTCGACGCCTGTTCGACGTTGATGGCGACCGGGCGAGTGGCGATACCCGACGACGCACTCGGGTTGGCGTCGGGCGCGCCCTTCGGTGACGGCGGTGAGGCGGCCCTGGCCTTTGGCGAGGACATCCCCGACGGCTTCGTCGGCCTCGACATCGGACCGACGTCGATCGCGCGTTTTGAATCTCTTCTTGGAGGGGCCGCGACGATTCTCTGGAACGGTCCCATGGGCGTCTTCGAGGACCCGCGCTTTCGCGGTGGCACCGAGGCGATTGCGCGGGCCGTCGCCACGTCGGACGCCGTGTCGGTCGTGGGCGGCGGCGATTCGGTCGCGGCGTTACAACTCTTCGGCCTGGAGAAGGACGTCAGTTTCGTCTCGACCGGTGGGGGAGCGTCCCTCGAACTGGTGGAACTGGGCGACCTGCCGGGACTTCGGGCCCTACGAGAAAGTCCGTGGAACTGAATGAGTACGGTGAAGCCCCTCGTCATTGGCAACTGGAAGATGAACCTCGACTTCGTCGAGTCCGTGCACCTCGGTCAACAACTCGGCGTGCTGCTGAAGAACCACCCGGCCGAGCACACCGAAATCGTCGTAGCTCCTCCCTTCGTCGACATCCGCAGTGTCGCCTCTATCGTTTCCTCCGAGCGCATCCCGATCACGGTCGCGGCCCAACACGTCAACCCGCACGACAACGGTGCCCATACCGGCGAGGTCAGTACTTCAATGCTGAAACGCCTCGGCGTCGAGTGGGTGCTCGTCGGGCACTCCGAACGTCGCGCGATGTACGCAATGGACGATGCCGCCGTGGCACTGACGCTGCGCGCAGTCGTGCGAAGCGGTCTAAAGGCCGTCCTCTGCGTCGGCGAAGCCCTTGACGCGCGCGAAGACGGTGTCCACGACGAGTGGGTCGCGCGACAACTACGCAGCGCCCTGGAAGGACTCGACGTACGTTTCCGCGAACTGGTCACCGTTGCCTACGAGCCGATCTGGGCAATCGGGACCGGACTGACGGCGACGAGCGAGCAGATCCACCGGATGACGCTCCACGTACGAAGCGTCGCGAAGGGGCTCGGTCTCGCCGACGTTCGGGTTCTCTACGGCGGTTCGGTGAACGCGGAGAACGCGGCGTCGATTATCGCCGAGGGTGGTGTGGACGGCTTCCTCGTCGGGGGCGCGAGCCTCAAGGCCGAGTCGTTCCTTGCCATAATTCAGTCCTGTGACGACTGCTACGCTTTAAAGCGCTAATCGGAGGCTGCGTTGTTCACCTGGACATTTATCATTATTGAGGCCCTAGCGGCCGTCGGACTGGTGTTTCTGGTGCTCTTGCACTCGGGACGCGGCGGCGGCATCTCGGACCTCTTGGGTGGCAGCATGGGTGCCGCGGCGTCAGGTTCGACCGTCGTGGAGCGCAACTTGGACCGCATCACCATCGCCGTCGCGTTGATTTTCACGTTCGCCACGCTGACGCTCGACCTACGTTTGCAGTAACGGACATGGTCCGACGAGGATCGATTCGCGGCCTCCTTGGTGCGTTCGTCCTGCTCACGGCGTTGCTACCGCTCAGCGGAGCTTCGGCGGCCAAGCCAATCTCGAACGCTTCGAGGACGCTCAATCTCTCGCTGCCCGGTCCCTTCAACGGCTGTACGTTCTTGGACACGAACGCCACGGCGACGACGGACGCCGTGGCCGACCTCTTGTTACCCTCGGCCTTTCAAACGACGGGCGCCGGGAGCCTGATTGGTGAGGGCGGCGCCATTGCGTCGGCCGAACTGACCTCGCTCACCCCCGAGACGATCCGCTACACGATTGCGCCCCACGAGCACTGGAGCAACGGCAACACCTTCAACGGCAATGACCTCGTCGGTTGGTGGCTCCGAGCGAAGGCCCTGCGCAGTATCCAGAGCGACGGGTACCGGGCCATCAAATCGCTCACGGTGTCGAACAGCGGTCTCACCGTGACGGCGATCTTCGCCACGCCCTACGCCGATTGGAATCTCCTCTTTCGCGACGTCGAAGAACTCGGTACGCAGGGCGGCTGCTCAATGGCCGAGCTGATGGCTCGCCCCACCCTCGGTCCGTACACGTTGTTCAGCGCGACGCCGTCTCGTATGGTGTTGCTGGAAAAGAAGAACTGGCCCATCGATGCGAATCGCTTCGGGCGAATCGTCATTGCCGATAATGGCGTGATCCCGACGTCAGCGGGGTCACACTTCGTCAGCTTTTCCAATATTGTGAATCGCTCGATCGTCCAGACCGTGAGCTCGCACCCGACCGTGTTGAGCCACATCGGTGCCTCGAGCAATGTCGAAGAGATCTCCTTCGCCGCTGCACGCCCGTTCACGAGAAGGATCGCCGTTCGACGTGCTCTCAGTTGGGCGATCAACCGACAGAGTTTGATCAATCTGCTCTGGGGTGCCGTCACGTTTTCGCCATCGGTCGCGGCCTCCGCCATCTACTCGCAGGGTCAGTCGAACTATCCCGGTCAGAACGGGACCACGCCAACCGGTCAGGGCGCAACGACCACGACGGTGCCGAGCACCGCGACAAACGGTTTGGCGGACTGTCTCAGCTGCGCCAGCACGGAACTGTCGATGAACGGTTTTCTTCGAACGGCTCACGGTTGGAACACGATTCGAGGTGCGCCGCTCGTCTTGACACTGGCCGTTGGACCGAGCAACCTCGACCAGACCGTCGCCGCCAGTCTCGTCCAGCAGTGGAACTCCATTGGCGTGAAAGTGGCGCGCGTCAACGTGCGTACTGAGATCGCGGCGGCCGTCGCGACGGCCACGAATAGTGACGACATGGCACTCTTTTCGCGCCCCACGATCACCGCCGCGTCGTACGCCGCCCGTTCTTGGAGTGGTCAGG
>DATCFS010000190.1:0-20566 GCA_036509375.1 Acidimicrobiales bacterium | reverse complement strand
GTCGTGAGTCGAAGTCGGTCGGTCGCGGTACCGCCGGCCTTGAACTGATCCATGACGAGATTGCCGAGTGCGAGACCCCGGTCCTCGTAGCGCACGAGTGCGCGGCGCAGATCCCAGGCGTAGAGTGCGCCGACCACAAGTCCGACGAGGGGCGACCAGACGGCCGCTATGACACCCACGAACAACGCAATGACGACAACACCGACGACGATGGTTTGGGGCATTTTCTTGCGCCACGCGAACGCGCGCACGACCTTTTGATTGGCGTTGCGCTCGGCCGGGGTTGGCGAGTAGGGACTCTGCCAGTTGGGATCGAGGACCGGTGCGACGTAGCGCGGTCCCCTGTCGCGGGAGTTATTTGAGCGGCGGGCGCGCGATCGTTGCTTAGTTGCCACGGGACAAGGCTACCGGCTGGCCACAAAACGCTGGCGCGCACTGTCGTAGAGGGTCTCGTAGGCGTCGATCAGTCGGGCCATCGACCAGTGTTCGGCGTGCGACTTTGCGTCAGCAATCGTCGTCGCCGTCTCGTTCGCCAACGTCGCGGTGATGGCCTCTTCCAACTTCGCGTCGTTGCCCGCTTCGAACATCGTGGCGACGCCACCGGCCGCCTCGCGATAGCCCGCGATGTCACTCGCGACGACGCTCGTCTCGCTCGCCATGCCTTCGAGGAGTACCAAACCGAAGCTCTCCCCGCGCAACGCCGGCGCCACGAGTACGTTGGCGCGACGCAACCACGCGCGCTTCTGGTCGTCACTCACCGCACCGACGAACGTAATCATGTCGTCACCGGCGGCGAGCGATTTCAGTACGTCACGTTGCGGTCCGTCGCCGAGGATCACGAGGCGCCAAGGATCCTCGCCCTTCGCGTTGTGCGCGCGAACGACGTTGACGGCGTGGCGCACACCTTTTCGCTCTTCGAGTCGTCCGAGCGTCACCACGACGACGTCGTCAGTGCGACTGCGCGGCGTCGAAAGGAATCGACTCGTCTCGAAACCGTTGAAGAGGACCTCGGGACTGAGTCCGCTGGCCCGGTGGATCGTCGTTGCGGCGGTGTCACTCACTGCCGCAGAGGCGTCGATTCCTCGAGCGAGTAGACGCAGCAGCGGGCCCGTGAGGCTGACCGCCGGGCCACCACCACTACGGTGGAACGTCGCGACCGAGGGATAGTCGTGCGCGCGAAGGGCCGCGTAACCGAGCAGCGGTGCGAACGGTTCGTGAAAGTGGACCACGTCCGGTCGATACTTCTTGATGGCGGCGTGCGCCTGGCGCGCGGCGAAGGGCGACAGGGTGAGCGGCGCCTTCGAACCGTTGGCGGGCAGGGAGTGCAGGGTGCCGAAACGCTCGACGACGGCCGGCGTGTCGTAGGTAGCGGCGGCGTTCTTATCGGGCGCCACGATGAGTACGTGCGTGCCGCGTCGCTCCAGTTCACGGCTCATCGCGAGCGTCTGTTCCTGCACCCCTCCGTAGACCGACAGGGCGTAGGGCGACACGAGGACGACGCGCATCAGGGGCTCTCGAACCGGGGCTGTAACACGTGCCACTGTTCCGGAGCGCGTTGAATGAGGCCCTCGAGTTCGCGCGCCACACTCTGGGTGACGCGCGTGACGTCGTCGCGCAACCGTCCCGTGCGCGTCGCGTCAATCGGCGGCGTGATGACGGCAAAGTGATCACGACCGGGACCGGAGTAGCAGGCCGCCGCGACGAGCGTCGCGCCGGTGCGTAACGCCATGGTCGCCGGACCGCCCGGCATGGTGACCGTCTCGCCGAAGAACTGAACGGGAATACCGTTACCTTGAATGTCGCGGTCACAGAGCAGTCCAATGACGCCGCCCTCCCGCAACGAGGTGAGCAGCACGGTGCCCGCGTGTTCGTCGAGTGGTTCGATGCGAATCCCGATCGATTCACGTTTGGCCTTGAACCACGCAAAGAGTTCGGGCGGCTCCAACTCTTCGGCGACGGCCGTCATGCCGAGTCCGAGTGAGTTGAGAAAGGATCCTCCCCACTCCCAACTGCCAATGTGGGGCAGGGCGATGATCGTGCCCTTACCCCGGTCTCGCGCTTCGTAGAGATACTCGAGTCCCTCGCCGATCTTGAATCGCTCGAACACCTTTCGCGGTCGAATGCCCGGCAACTTCGCGCCCTCGGCCCAGTACTGTCCGTAACTCGCGAAACCGCGCGCGACGAAGTGATCGAGTAGCGCGTCATCGACTGGTTCGTTGTCGGACGCGAGCACGTGCGCGAGGTTCGTTCGTAGGTTGCTTCGCGCACTCGCACTGCGGCGACCGTAGAGCGACGCGAGCCGTTGCGCCAGTGCGAGGTCGAAGGATTCCGGGAGCCGCTCCATGACGGAGCCCAACGACTTGAAGAGCGCGACGCGAGCCTTGGGGCCCACGGTTACGAGCGCGACGTGCGACTCAGCCCTCGACGCAGTCGGCTGCTGTGGTGGTGAATCCGTCCGGCCTGCATCATGGGTGGTTCGGGGCTCGCCGCGATCTGCCAGATCCGCCAGAAACGGCCGGCCGCGGTCATGAACGTCAAGGCCAACATGATCCAGAGCACGGGAATAAATATGGGTTTGGCGAGCATGCCAATGCCCAGCAGAATCATCCGTTCGGCACGCTCCATCAGTCCGCCCTTGGCCGCCATGCCCAGACTCTCGGCCTTCGAGCGCTGGTAGGAGATCATGTACGTCGTCGTGAGAATCGCGAAGGGCAGCAACACCAACTGTCCGTGGTGGTGCGCCGTCAGGTAGTAGGCCACCCCGCCTAAGAGGAGCGAGTCGGTGATGCGGTCGACGACCGAGTCGAAGAAGGCGCCGCGTTGACTGGCGCGCTTGGAGGCCTTGGCGACCGGACCATCGAAGAGGTCGTGGAACCCGGTCAGGGTGAGCAGGACAATGGCGATCCAGAAATGTCCGAACGCAATCATGAAGGCGGTCGCGATTGAAAAGACCAATCCCGAAAACGTGAGTACGTCGGCCGAGAAGCCGAACCGCACGAGCCAACGACCAGTCGGCAGCGTTACGGTTTCTACCGATTTCCTAAAGTTTCCGTCGAGCATTGATCCTCCGGATCTTCCAGCAAAGTCTACTGAAGGAGTCGACTATTCATCGATCTCAATCACGGCGTGGACTTTTTGCCACGTTGATTCCAGTGATTCAGGCAAAACTCGGGTTTCCCCGATCGTGGTCATGAAGTTCGTGTCGCCGTTCCAACGGGGCAACACGTGCGTATGTAAGTGCTTGGGGATTCCCGCACCGGCGGCGTGACCGAGGTTCATGCCAACGTTCATGCCGTCGGGACCGTACGCCTTCTCGAGTGCTCGTACGGTGTCGCGTACTAGCGCGAACAGGTCGGCGTACTCCTCGTCGGTGAGTTCCTGCAACGTTGCGACGTGTCGGCGCGGCAGGATGAGCATGTGACCCGAGCCGTACGGGAAGGCGTTGAGGACCACGAACGTAAGGTCGGTTTTGGCGACCACGCCACTCTCTTCACTCACCGGTTCGTTGGCGAGGACGCAAAAGACGCAGTCCGTGCCGTCGTCGGCGTGACTTTGGGCAACGTTCGCCACGTAATTCTCGCGCCACGCCGCGCTGAATCGATCGAGGGGCACTACGGGCCCTCGGGCGAACCGTGCACGGCGATCTCTTCGTTGATCCGGTCGCGGAACTCGGCCAAGACAACGCCGCGCTCGGGGTCGTTGGAGCCTCGACGATTGACACCGAGGGTGCCCTTGGCGACGTCGTCGTCGCCGACCACGAGGATGTAGGGAATCTTCTCGAGTTTGGCCTTGCGGATGCGTGCGCCAAGGGGCTCACTGGCCTCTTCGACCGCGACGCGAATCCCGTCGAGGCGAAGGGCGTCGGCGATGTAGGCGGCGTAGGCGTCGTGGTCGTTGCGCACCCCGAGAACGCGAACCTGTTCGGGACTGAGCCAGGTCGGCATGTTGCCGGCGTAGTGCTCGAGCAGCACCGCCATGAAGCGCTCCACGGAGCCAAAGAGCGCGCGGTGGATCATGATGGGCTGCGTGCGCGCGTTGTCCGCTGATATGTAGCTGGCCTCGAAACGTTGCGGGGTTTGAAAGTCCAACTGGATGGTCGACATCTGGTGGGTGCGACCAATGGCGTCGCGCGCCTGCACCGAGATCTTCGGACCGTAGAAGGCACCGCCGCCGGGGTCCATCACGAGTTCCAATCCGGCCGCGTTGGCGACTGCCGCGAGCGTCGCCTCGGCTTCGCTCCATTCGGCGTCGGTGCCGACGGCCTTTCCTTCGGGACGCGTGGAGAGTTCGAGATAGAAATCGGCCAGTCCGAAGTCGCGCAGGAGGTCCAGCACGAACGTCAACAGACTCGCTAACTCGCCGGCCATCTGCTCGCGGGTGCAAAAGATGTGCGCGTCGTCCTGGGTCATGCCGCGCACGCGCGTGAGACCGTGGACGACCCCGGACTTCTCGTAGCGATAGACCGAGCCGAACTCGAAGAAACGAAGCGGCAGTTCGCGGTAGCTGCGTTGGCGCGACTTGAAGATCAGCACGTGGAACGGACAGTTCATTGGTTTCAGGTAGTACTTCTGACCGTCGTCGAGTTCCATCGGCGGGTACATGCCGTCGGCGAACCACTGCAGGTGACCGGACGTCTGGAAGAGGTCTTCCTTCGAGATGTGTGGGGTGTTGACGAACTCGTAGCCGCCTTCGACGTGGCGGTGGCGCGAGTAGTCCTCCATGATGCGGCGCATGGTGCCGCCCTTGGGGTGAAAGACCGCGAGGCCCGGTCCGATCTCGGTCGGAAAGGAGAAGAGATCGAGCTCTTGACCGAGTCGTCGGTGGTCGCGCAGTTCGGCCTGGACGAGGAACTCGAGGTGGGCTGCCAACGCGGCCTCACTCTCCCAGGCCGTGCCGTAGATGCGTTGAAGCTGTGGTCGTTTCTCGTCGCCGCGCCAGTAGGCACCGGCCACCCTCGTCAACGTGAAGTGGCCGAGTCGCGACGTCGAGGGCACGTGGGGACCGCGACAGAGGTCGCGAAAAGTTGGACTGTTGGAATAGGTGGAGACCACGCTGGCGTCCACCTCCTCGAGGTCTTCGGCGCTGCCGCCACTCTTCACCGCGTTGATGATCTCGATCTTGAACGGCTGATCCTTGAAGAGTTCCAATCCGTCCGCCGTGGAGTACTCCGACCTCGTAAAGGGTTGATCCTCTCGAATGATCTCGCGCATCTCCGCGTCGATGCGCTCGAGGTCGTCGTCACTGAAGTGCGCGCCGCCGGGCAGTTCGAAGTCGTAGTAGAAACCGTCGGTGATGGCCGGTCCAATCGCGTAGCGGGCACCGGGCCACAGGCGCGTGACGGCCTGGGCCAGAACGTGTGACGTCGAGTGGCGGATGATCTCTCGACCGAGATCACTCGCCGGAGTGACGATCGACACGGTGTCGCCGGCGCGCAACGTGGTACTGAGATCCTGCGGGCGTCCGTTCACTTGGGCCGCGAGGGCGTCCTTCGCCAGTCGCTTGCCGATCGCGCCCGCGAGGTCGAGGCCCGTGGCGCCTTCGGGCACGCGGCGCGCGCTGCCGTCGGGGAGAAGGACTTCTATGTCGGACATCGGACCCTTTCGTTCGCTAAAGGTTAATGCCCAACAACGACGCGGCCGGGGCGACGTTATAGCCGGCGTGCGCCGCGTCGTCAACGGCCCGAAGTGCGGCCGGACCGTTGAGGTCATCGTCGAGGGCGGCGCGCACGTCCTCCAGGACCGAACTCGGACGGCCATTGGTGAGTGTCGAGCGCCACGTCGCCAGTCTCGACTGGGCCATGGCGAGCAACTCGTCGCGCCACTCCCAGTCCTCGCGGTAGTGGTGATCGAGCAGGGCCAGACGTACGGCCGTCGGTTCGGCGCGCTGCGCCAACTCGTGGACGAAGACGAGATTGCCGAGGGACTTCGACATCTTCGTGCCGTCGAGTCCGACGAGCCCGACGTGCATCCAGTGCTTCACGAACTTCTCTCCGGTGACCGACTCGCTCTGGGCCGCCTCACACTCGTGGTGCGGGAAGGCGAGGTCGCGTCCGCCGCCGTGGACGTCGAGGGTGATGCCGAGGTCGCGCAGGGAGATGGCCGAGCACTCGATATGCCAACCGGGCCGTCCCGGTCCCCAGCGCGACTCCCACGCCGGTTCGTCCTCCAGGGAGGGCTGCCACAGTACGAAGTCGAGCGGGTCGCGCTTGTTCGGATCGTCCGGTCGTCCGCCGTGGATGGCGGCCAGTTCCAACATCCCCGCCCGGTCCTCGTGGCTGACCTGTCCGAAGCGGGGAAACTTGCTGACCTCGAAATAGACCGAGCCGGCCACCTCGTAGGCGAGGCCCTGCTCGAAGGTCTTGCCGATCATCGTGAGGATGTCGGGAATGGCGCCGGTCGCGCGCGGTTCGCCGTAGACGGCGAGCAGATTGATGAGTTGCATGTCGCGCTCGAACTTGGCCATCTCCTGGGCCGCCAGATCGAGGTAGTTGACCCCGAGCTCGCGGGCCTTGCGCAACATGTCGTCATCGACGTCGGTGACGTTCCTGATGCAGCGCGTCTCATGACCGGCGTCGCGCAGGCGCCGCTGCAACAGGTCGAAACAGAGATAGACGTAGGCGTGACCCAGGTGCGCGGCGTCGTACGGCGTGATGCCACAGCTGTACATCGTGATTAAGGGTCCCGCTTCGAGCGCAAAGACTCCCCCGCGTGCGGTGTCGTACAACTGCATTGTTTACAGACCGACCATCTTCACGGAGCTGTGCGCCTTATGACGAATGTTGACGGAGATGCAGACCGCGGTGAAGGCCTCGATCGGGCTGGCCAGCGACATCGATCCGGCAATGACCGCGCGAAGGCCCGGCATCGTGTCGACGATCTCGGCCACGTGTCGACGCGCGTCGTCACTGTCGGAAAAGATGAGCACGTCGGCGTTCAGTTCAGAGTCGAGGTCTTCCATCTGATTGGCCGGAAGATGATGAAAGGCGCCGACGATCACGCTCTCGGGCAGCGCGAAGGCGATCTGGGCGGCCATGGAACCGCGAGGGGGATAGAGCGGCACCATCTCGCGACCCTCGCGCGTCAGCGCGTTCACCATGGTGACGACCGTCTTGCCTTTCAAGAGTTGACGCAGTGCGCTCACCGTCGCAATTGCCGAATCCCACGGCGTGGCGACGACCACGATGGTGCACGCCGCGGCGTCCTCATTCGTGCCGCCGTCGACGGTACCCTCACCGCGCGGCGTCACCGTCTTCGCGGTGTCCTTGGCGCGCTTCTCGTCACGCGAACCCAGTACGACGGCGTAACCGGCCGACGCGAGTCGAGCGGCGACGCCGCGACCGGCGGGACCGGTACCGCCCAGAATGCCCACTGTTGTCATCGTCGTCCTCAGTAAATAGATGTCGGCTTGTAACCTAACAAGATGGGACTGCTGAACGATCACCGGATTCTCGTCACGGGCGTACTGACCGATGACTCGTTAGCTTTCGGCATCGCCAGGCGTGCGCTCGAAGAGGGTGCGACCGTGGCGCTCTCGGGGGCGGGACGGGGCGTGTCGCTCACGAGGCGGGTGGCCAAGAAGCTCGGCGACGTCGGTGAGATCATCGAACTGGACGTCACCTCCCCGGAGGAGATTGCCGCCGCGGCCGTGCAACTGGCGACGCGGTTCGGTCGTCTCGACGGACTGGTGCACGCCATTGGCTTCGCGCCGCAATCGTGCCTCGGTAAGGGAATGTTCGCCGCGCCCTTCGAGGACGTGACGACGGCCTTGCAAATCTCGACCTATTCACTGGCCGCGCTCGTGGGCGCCTTTCGACCACTGTTGCAAAAGAGCGAGGCGCTCGGTGGTGCCTCGGTCATCGCGCTCGACTTCGACGCCGCTCGGGCCTACCCGATGTACGACTGGATGGGCGTGATGAAGGCCGGACTCGAATCGCTCGGCCGCTACCTCGCCAAAGAAGTCGGACCGGACAAGATTCGCGTCAACATGCTCGCCGCCGGTCCGATCCGGACCATGGCCGCGAAGTCGATTCCCGGATTCTCGGCCTTTGAGGACGCGTGGAACGACAAGGCCCCGCTCGGTTGGGACGTCTACGACTCCAGTCCCGTCGCCGACACCGCCGTGGCGTTACTCAGCCCACTGCTTCGTGGAACGACCGCCTCGATCGTGTACGTCGACGGCGGCTTCCACGCAATGGGGTAACTACTCTTCCTGACCGGCGAACTGCGTTTCGTAGAGATCGCGGTAGACGCCACCCTCGACGAAGAGTTCGGCGTGACTGCCTCGCTGGATGATCGTGCCGTTCTCCACGACGAGGATCTGGTCAGCGTTTCGAATCGTGGAAAGCCGATGCGCTATGACCAACGACGTGCGCGTCGACATGGTCTCGTCGAGCGCGCGCTGCACGGCCGCCTCACTCTCGGCGTCGAGGTGAGCGGTCGCTTCGTCCAACACGACGAGGCGAGGTGCTTTCAACAACAGGCGCGCCAACGCCACGCGCTGCTTCTCACCGCCCGACAACCGGTAACCACGTTCCCCGACGACCGTCGCCAGACCGAGTGGCAGCGATTGCACGAGGTCCCAGATTTGCGCTGAACGCAGCGCCAACTCAATCTCATCTTCGCTGGCCTTCGGTTTGGCGAAGATCAGGTTCGCTCGCAGGGTGTCGTGAAAGAGGTGCGGGTCCTGCGTGACCACGCCGACCATGGCGTTGAGCGAGGCCGTGGTCGCGTCGCGAACGTCGACGCCGTTGATGGTGATTGCCCCGTGGTCGGCGTCGTACAGTCGCGACACCAACATCGAGATCGTGGTCTTACCGGCGCCACTGTGACCGACGAGGGCGGTCATGGTGCCCGGCGCCACGTGGAACGAGACGTCGTGCAGCACGTCGGTGCGCGGCGTGTCGTCGAGGCGCGCCACCGCTTCGAGGGACGCCAACGACACCTCCTCGGCGCCGGGATAGGAGAAGTCGACGTGGTCGAAGATCAAGTCGGCCGGTCCGTCAGGCATGACCACCGCGTTCGGACTCTCCTTGATCATCGGCTCAAGGTCGAGGACCTCGAAGAGTCGTTCAAAACTCACCATCGCCGACATGTAGTCGATGTTGAGATTGGAGAGGGCCGTGAGCGGTCCGTAGAGGCGCGCGAGGTACAGGGTGAGGGCCACCACGGTGCCGACCTGCAACGTGCCGCGCACCGCCTCCACGCCACCGAAACCGTAGGCGAAGGCCGTCGCCAGTGACGCCGTCAGCGAGAGGGCGATGAAGAAGAAACGTTGGTAGGTCGACTGGTGGATACCGATATCGCGGACCTGGCCCGCTCGCCCTTCGAAGTAGTCAAGTTCGTCCTTCGGGCGCCCGAAGAGCTTCACCAGCATTGCGCCCGACACGTTGAAGCGCTCGGTCATCACCATGTTCATCTCGGCGTTCAGTTCCATGCCGCGCTGAAACAGTGTCCCGAGCTTGCGCCCGACCCGGCGCGCGGGAATTAGGAAGACCGGCACCAGGATGAGTGCCACGAAGGTGATCTGCCAACTGAGCACGAACATCGTGCCGATGACGATGGTCGTCAGAATGACGTTGCCGACGACGTTGCTAAAGAGATCAGTGAAGGCCTGTTGGGCGCCGATGACGTCGTTGTTGAGTCGGCTGATCAACGCCCCGGTCTGGGTGCGCGAGAAGAAGGCAATCGGCATCTCCTGGATGTGACCGAAGACCTTGGCGCGAAGGTCGTAGATGAGGCCCTCACCAATGACCGCCGAAATGCGACGCTCGAACAACGAGAGGATGGCGTCGAAGATCGCGAGTCCCGCGGTGAGTAGGGAGAGACCGATGATGAGGTGCTCGCGGTGCGTGACGTGGTGGTGACCGTAGATTCCCTTGTCGATGATCTCGCGGAGTATGAGGGGCGAGACGGAGCTCACGATCGCGTCGAGCACGACGGCCGTCAAAAAGATGATGAGCATCGTTCGGTACTGCGTGGCGAACTTGAGCATCCGGGGCAACGTGCCCTTCTTAATGCGGTGTTCGAGGATTGCGCGGTCGCGGCGCATGGAGCGCATTCCGCCGCCGCCACCTCCCCCGTGCATACTCATGATCTCTCCATCGCCATCACGAGTGTAGGAAGTTGCTACAGATCAACGAACGGGGCTACTGGTCGCCCTCGACGAGTTGTTCGAGGGAGCGGAGCGCCTCTTGGTAGAAGACACGCGACTCCTCGCGCTCAACGTTTGTCGTCGAGTCCGGCGCGCCACTCACTACCCACGTCTGGAGCCACACGCCATTGCACGGTTCCTCTCGCAGTACCTCGTAGATGGCGCTCCCGGTCATTATGACGGCCTTCATCAGTCCGGCGACGTCGTGACTGATGAACTGCCAATTGGGACTCCGGTCGTGGGGTTCGACCCATCCCGCGTCGCGCAACATGCACTCGTCGTCGACGGTCAACGCCACGGCGTTTCCAATATTGCGGTTGGAGATGACCTCGCTGACGACCTGGCCGTCGGGGTCGACCCAGAACTGCACGTAGCGCACGTCGGCGAACTCGGCGATCGCCACGATGCAGCGCCGGTCGACGGCCATCGCACCGAGCATCTCGGGCAGGTTCGCCACGAACGAACCGACGTTCGAATGGACCCACTTCCCTCTTCCGGTGACGTGGACTGTTCCCATACGACCAACGTACGAGTGGACTGTGACGTTACGAGGTCAGTGCACTCACCATGATGATCACGCCGAGTGTCATCATCACGCACGCGCCGACCGTGCGCAGGATGACGAGACGATGCGGTGAGTCGGAGAGCCACTCGCGCGCGGTGCCCGCGATCATTCCCCACGTACCGTCACTGAGGAACGCCATCACACTGAAGATGCCGCCGAAGATCAGCAGTTGCACCGTGACGTTCCCCTTCGTGCGATCAACGAAATGTGGGAAGACGGCGGCGAAGAAGACGAGTGACTTGGGATTCAAGATGCCGACGGTGAAGCCCTGGCGAACAATTGAGAGATTGGATGGTCGGTAGGCCTCGCGCTTGGTCATTGCTTCGGCGTGCGCGTGACGATGGCGCATTGCGCCAATGCCCAACCAGAGGAGATAGAGACCTCCGGCCAATTGGAGCGAAATCGAGAACGCCTTGGAGTGGCTGAGCAGTGGTCCGAGACCGACCGCGACGATGATCGAGAGCAACAGCGTGCCGATCGAGTTACCGAGGACCGTCAAGACGGCAACGGCGCGGCCCCACGCGACACCGCGCGCGAGGGTGAAGAGCACGCTCGGCCCGGGGACCATGATGATGGTGATCGACGCGACGAAGAATTCGGCCAGCTGGCTGCCGCTGATCACGCTTCGACCCTCTTCAGCACCCGTTCCATGACGTTCAAACTGGCACCGATGCTGAAGCCAATCGTCGCGGCGAAGAAGGCCGTCGCAAATCCGACGGTGCCGCCGAGCAACCAGCCGATGATCAACACGGTGACCTCGATGGTGAGTCGGATGTAGACCACGCTCACGTGCAGGTGTCGGTGAAGACTCGTCATCAGTCCGTCGCGAGGTCCCGGCCCGAGTCCGCACGTGAGGTAGAAGGCGCTGCCTACTCCAATCAAGAGCACCGCCGCGACCATATAGATGGCCTTCACGAAGTCGTTGTGCGGCACGGCCACCGTAAAGGTCGTGACGTCGAGCACGAAGGCAATGATGACGAGATTGGCGAGCGTGCCGAAGCCCGGTCGCTCCCGCAGCGGGAACCAGAGCAGTAGGACGACACAACTAATCAACGCCGTCGCCCATCCGAGTGACATCGATGCATGTTTGGCAATGCCCTGGGCGAACACGGTCCACGGTGTCGCCCCCCACTGGGACTGGACGAGTAGCCCTTCACCGAGCCCGAAGGCGGCCAGGCCACCGACGAGTGGCGCCACCATCCTCGGTCGAATCCCCCAGGTCGAGGTCGCGCGCCAGGGCGTGACGGGGATGGTGTGGCTCAGTTTCATGGTCCGCCAACGCTAGCCGCCCAAGGATCAACTAGGGACTAAAGACCCAATAAATCAAAGGGTTTCTATGACTTTTGGCCCTACAACCTCCGTTGGTCTCGACGGGATACTGGATAAGGAACCAATAAGAAATCACTACGGAGAGTTGGAGACATGAAGTCACGTAAGTTGGCAGGAATCGCGGGGGCAGTGACACTGGTCACGCTGCTCGGGATGTCCTCATCCATGGGCGCGAGCGCCGCCACGACGTCGGGATCGACCCACGCAGTCACCCTGAGCGCCAAGGTCGCCAAGAAGACCATCGTTTGCTACAAGGGCGCGGCCGTCAAGCGCGTCGTCGCGCTGAGGCCCGTCTGCCCTAAGGGTTGGACCACGAAGAAGCCGGCAACGGCCAAGACCGAAGCCTTTTCCGGTACCTACCACGGCACCATCGCCATGCTGTGGAGCGCGAGTGCCGTCACGGTCACCTCGCTGTCCGGTACGGGCAGCGGTGCCACCCTCGGATTGGCCGCCGTCTCGGGAACTGGTGCGTCAAATCCCTCCGGTAGCTGTGACCCCATTAACGGCGTGGGCGTCTTGACGGGTGGCGGCAGCACGCTGCACCTGAAGTTGGCGACCACGAGCAAGGGCTGCGCCGCCGATTCGGCCGCACCGACCAGCGTCACCGTCTCGGGCAGCGCCATTGTCACGAGCGGTACGGGCAAGTTCGCCGGCGCGACCGGGACCTTGAAGGTCTCGGGATCGTTCTCGATCAAGTCCACCACCGCCGGCAGCAACGAGAGCGACGCCTTCAGCGCAACCCTCACCGGCAGTCTGAAAGTCAAGTAGTACCACACCAAATAGGAGGCAGTACAAAATGAAACGAATTATGTCCGGCATCGCAATCGGGGCCATGGTCCTCGGCAGTGTCATCACATTCGGCGTAGGAGCAGCCTCGGCCGCCACCGCGACATCGACCATCGTCTTGAGCGGTGGCAAGGGAATGGTTCCCGGTACGACGGCGGACAATCCCGCGACCATCGTCGCCACGACCAGCGTCGCAGGATCGGTCACCTTCAACTTGGGTGGGACCACGATCGTTGGATGCTCATCGGTGGCGACGACCACGGTGACGCCGTTCATCGCCAACTGCCCGTGGGTACCGACCGTGGCGGGACCAGCGGTGCTCGGTGCATCGTTCGTGCCGACCGACGCCGTCAATAACTCCGGCGCCACCGCGGCCGCGTACAACGTCGTGACCGCGGCGCCAATTCAGGGCGCCGTTTCGGGTCCCATCTCGTTCATCGTCGACACCGTCGGCTCGGCGAACAACTGTGGGATTCAGTCCTCGTATGTCGTCGGTGACGGCATCGTGTTTCGCGTCGCCGCCAATGACGCCGCAATGGGCGGCGCCGCACTGACGTCAGCGAACGTGAGTAGTGCGACGCTTACCGTGACCGGCTTCGCGACCGTGGTGAACATGACCTACGGCAACCACGGTGGCCTCGGCATGTGGACCGGTGTGCTCCAAACAAGTACCGCCGCGGGCGACTACAACTTCACCGGTGCCATCCCCTACACCATCACCATGAAGACCATCGCGGTACCCGCGGTGACCAAGAAGATCACGGTCGTTACGCGCACGCGCGTCAAAGTCGGCGGTCGGTTCGTCGTCCGCTCGCACCGCAACGTCAAGACCATCGTCGTGACCAAGGCCGTTGCCGGAGCGACCGGGGCCTTCAGTCCGAGTCACACGATGTCGGTACTGACGCTCCTCGCCGCGCCCGTCACGTTGAAGTAACCAATAACAGGTTTCAATGCACCGCCCGTAGTTCCAGCATCGCTAAGTGTCCCAGTGGTCCCGAGTGAACGAGTGAATCTGCTTCGTTCACTCGGGACTCGTGACACCGAAACGAAAACCAAGGACCAAAGACCATCACCAAAGTCCCTCAACGAGGGCATTCCCCACAAGAGAGAGAACCATGAAGACAATCGCACGAAAGTTGTCCCGCGCTTCGATCGGCGTGCGGCTCGCGGCGGCGATCGCCGTGCCCATTGCCCTGCTGTCCACGGGCAGTGGTGCCGCGACGGCCCCACCGGTCAACCCGATCCAATTGACGACACCGAGTGGCCTTGCCAGTGCGGCGTTGCCCTTCAGTGCGGTGACCGCGACGACGTTCACCGCGTCAACGAACTACCAAAAGCTCTCGACCGTTCCGAACGCCGGTGTTGCCGGCACGCCGTTAACGGTGAGCGGTAAGGGTCTGACTCCGAATACGTCGCTGCAACTCGTGTGGGGTACCAATTCCGCTTCGTGGAACGTCGACGCGGAGCCCTACACCGTTAACTACTTGGGATCGGTCTACTCACCGACCACGGCGAACTCGTTGCTCAACAACAGCAACTCAATGTACGTGAACATGGCGACCGTGACGACCGACGCCAGCGGCAACTTCACCCTCACCACGAAGGCGCCGACCGACTTCGGTGGCAACCATGACATCTGGGCCGTCGCCGCGGGCGTCGGCGTCGCCAACGGCTCCTTCGACCAACTGCGCACCGTGACCATCTCCCCCACGAGCGGTCCGGTAGGGACGCCCATCACCGTGACCTACACCTCAATGGATGCGAATCCTTACGGCGGTGGTGGCTCGATCACCTGGGACAACAAGTACGCCGGCGAGATCATGGGCAACTGGACTCGCGGTACCGCGAGTGTGACCATCCGCGCCTCCGGTGCTGTCGGCACGCACATCGTCAACGTCGGTGACGCCATCAGTTTCCAGTACCTGAACCCCATTCAGTCACCGATCACCGATGACAACGGCGCCGTACGCGTCTTTAGGATCACCAGGGGCAACGTGTTGCCGAAGTCGTCGATCACCTGGCCCACGCTCGTCACGCCAAGCGTGACCCCCACCCAACTGACGACCATGTACAACGCCGCCCTCGGCGTGAAGACCATCCAGCCGGCGGCGCTCGACCCGGCCAGCTCGGCCGTCGCCACGCTCGCCCCGAACAGTGGTCCCGTCGGCACGAAGACTGCTCTCGCCGTCACCGGTTTGCCCTCCGCGGCAACGGGCGCGGTCGAAGTGGACCTCGTCTCGGTCACCGGAAGTCGCGTTAACTGCACGGGCACGTGCTGGGGCTACACCTACACGTCCATCGGCAGTGGTGTCGTCGCAAACGGCGCGTTGAACCTTCGGGTCACCGTGCCGAATAGGCCCGGCGTGAGCACGCTCGGTGGCTGGCACGCGATTGTGGTCATCAAGGGTGCCATGGGCACCGACGCCGCTGGCAATCGTGTCCCGGGCGTCGGCAGTCTCGTCGAGTCCCAAGTCCCCTTCTACGTGAAGGAGAGCATCATGCCCTTCTACAACAAGGCCGGCAAGCTGCTCTCGATGGGAGTTGCGACGGCGGACGACTCGGTGGCCAAGGCCAATGAAGTCGGTGGCCAAGTCGGCACGGGCACGTACACCTTCAAGGAAGGTCAAGAGTTCACGGTCAGCATTCTGGGCGTTGGTTGGACCCAACTCGACAACACGTTGGCGGTCGACTACGACAACAGCTACATCGGCTACGGCTGCGGCTTTCATTCCAACGGCTACATGGCCGTGCACCTCACGGCGACCGGCGGACCCGGCATCCACATCATCGATCTTTATCCGCTGCTGTACTCGGTGTCGCCGAACGAAAGCACCTATTACGGCATGGTGCCGCTGCTATCGGGCAACCACGATGACCCCGGGCTCGCCCTCGGCTATCAGGTTCCCGTGATCCACCTCGCGATCCGAATCGTCAAGTAACTGCTCCCAGCAATGTCGCGATCGCCTCGCCCGCGCAGTACCGGGGGCGAGGCGATCGTGCCTTACACGCGACGTGACGCGTTGTCACTCCACACGATGACGATGGCGACGTGGAGAACGATGACACTCCTCACGCTCCTACGTGACGATCGTTTCGACGAGCCCGGCCGCGACGAGTAGCAGTCCCGCTGTGAAGAACGCGATCGGAACGTACCTCCTCGGTTTGGCGCGCGACGCGCTAAAGACGCCGGTGGTCCGGCCCTGGTACTCCATTGACTCCTGGTTGGTCTTATCCCACCCGCCGGTTCGACGCCGTCTCCCAACTCGAAACGCCGTCATCGCAATGATGATGAGACCGAGTTCAATGATGGACCTGCCCGACGTGAACGATGTCGTTGCCGCCACGATGTCCACACCACGACCTTCGCTCACGGGAAGCTGCTCCGTCGTAGTTCAATCGACGCACATAGTGTCAACGTCGCGATGGCAGCCACCAATTCCACTCTCCGAGTAGCGCCATGAGTGCCGGCAACAAGAGTCCACGCACGATCGTCGCGTCAACGAGCACCCCGGCGCCGAGGCCGACGCCGAGCTCTTGTAGCCCGGCCACGTGACCGACGATGAGCCCGCTAAGTGCGGCCACCATGATGACGGCCGCGGCCGACACGACACCACCGGTTGAGGCCAGTCCCGCAATGATGGCGTCGCGCGAACTCATCCCGGCGTCGTGGGCCTCGCGGATCCGCGAGACGATGAAGACCTCATAGTCCATCGAAAGTCCGAACAGCACGGCGAAGAGGAAGACCGGCACCCATCCTTCGATCTGACTGACGTGATACGTACCGAGGATCGACGAGCCGACGCCGAAACGAAAGACCAGGACGAGCACGCCGTAGGCCACGCCGACCGAGATGAGGTCCATCAGTACGGCGAGTAACGGCAACACTGCGGAGCGAAAGGCGCGCACCAAGACGAGGTACGCGAGCAGGAGGGCCAGGGCCACGATCCACGGAACGGCCCCGTAGACCGAGTCGAGGAAGTCCGTTCCCTGCGCCGGGGCGCCGCCGACGTAGATCTTCGTCGTCGCGGGAAAGTGCGAGTTCGCAATGTAGTCGTCGCGCAACATTCGGACCAACTGTTGCGACTGCTCCGCTCCGAACTCGTGGCGTCCGAGTACGAAGATCTGCTCGTATCGACCCGACGAACTCACGAAGGGCGGCTTCGTGTCGATCGCGACGGCGAAGACGTCGGTGTTGTGCAAGATCGCCTTCGCGAGACGCAGTCGGTCGGCGACGTAGGCCGGCGTATTGGCGAGGTGCTTCTTCCCTACGTCAATGACGATCTCGTTGGGCGTGATGAGGCCCGGCCCGACGCGGTTGCTCACCAACGCGTAGGCCTTCGTTGACTGAAGATTCTGCGGTACCGCGACGACGGACCCCGGCGTCAACTGCAACCAGAAGATCGACGTCGCACCGAGCGCCAACAGGAGTAGCGCCGAGCCGGTGACCGCGGCGGGACGTCGCAGCACCGCGCGCGTGATTCGCTCCCACGTCGTGCCCCGAGGACCCTCACGTGCGAAGAGTCCACGCGGACCGATTGACGCAACACCTCGACGCCCGAGGAACGAGAGCATGGCGGGCTGCAAAGTGAGGGCCGCGACAACGGCGACAATTGGGACGACCAATCCGGCGGTGCCGAGGGACCGAACGAACGGCACCGGTACGAACAACAACGTCGCGACGCCAATGGCGACCGTGCCGCCGGAAAGGATGACGGTGCGACCGGCCGTTTCCATGGTCCGAGAAATTGCCTCGTCGACGCTCCCGTCGGTTTCACTCAGCTCCGTGCGGAAGCGGTGCACGATGAGCAATGAATAGTCAATCGCGAGCCCCAGCCCGATCAGTTCGATCACGTTGGGGATGTAGAGCACCATCAAGAAGTGGTGGGCTAGAAGAAAGACCACGAACAGAGCGGCCAGCGTCGTGGCGCCGGCGACGATGAAGGGCACCAGTACGGCCCAACAGAGACCCAGCACGATGAGCAGTAGGAGCAGCGCCAGCGCCACCGCGAGCAACTGGCCACGGTGCAAGTCAGCGTTGAGCACCGGCCCGATGTCGTGATTGAGGGCCGGCGGTCCGGTCACCAGTGCACCCACGAGACCGGTCGACTGTAGTGACGAGCGAAGGTGTTGTGTCTGGTCCGAGGCCCTCAACAGATTGAGCGACGTGCCCACATCGGCGTAGAGGACGCCGCCGTAGGCCTTCTCTTCAATGACGTGGCCCGTCGGGATCGTGCGGGCGGCGACCGCGACCTGGCGCTCCAACTGCGCCACTTGGCGCGCGCTGGCCTCTTTGAACGGTACGACGACCGCGAAGGTCCCTTCCACGTTCTCACCGAAGTGTGTTGCGAGGATGGCGTTGGCCTGCGCCGAGCCCGAACCGGGGACGACGAGTGACGTCGTCAGGAGGTCCGGGAGCCGCGCGGCAGAAAAGAGCCCGAGCACGACCACGACAGTCCAGACGACAATGACGAGACCGCGATGGTGGACCACCGTGCGAGTCCACTTGTCGAGCATGGACCCTAATCCTACGGAGCGATCGCGAATCGAGAACGGCTAACTCAGCGCTGTGTTTGGATGACCAATCGCTCGACGGCACTGGTGACGGCGGTGACCACCAAAGGGTTAAAGACAGTCGGCACGATGTATTCGGCTGAGAGTTCACCCGGTGTCACGACGTCGGCAATGGCGCGACCGGCGGCAATCTCGATCTCTTCGGTCACCTGTTTGGCACCGGCGTTGAGCATGCCACGAAAGATCCCGGGAAAGACCAGCACGTTGTTGATCTGATTCGGTTCGTCGCTTCTGCCGGTCGCCACGACGGCCGCGTGGCGACGAGCAATGGCGGGATCGATTTCGGGGTCCGGATTGGCCAACGCGAAGACAATCGCGTCGGGAGCCATCAACTTGATCTGTTCCTCGCTCACGACGTTGGGACCGGAGACGCCAATGAAGACGTCGGCGCCGCGCATCGCGTCGTCGAGCGAACCGGTGCACTTCTCCTTGTTGGTGTTGGCCGCGAGCCAACGTCGATCGACATCGAGGTCTTCGTCGTCGGGTGAGATGACGCCGCGACGGTTGACGCCAATGAGGTCGCCCACGCCCTCCTTCAACAACAGCTTGCTGATTGCCACGCCGGCGGCGCCCACGCCGAGCACGACCACGCGAACGTCCTTCATCTCCTTACCAACGACGCGCAGGGCGTTGAGCAGGGCGGCGAAGACAACGATCGCGGTGCCGTGCTGGTCGTCGTGAAAGACCGGGATGTCGAGCAGGTCGCGAAGTCGTCGTTCGATCTCGAAGCAACGTGGCGCCGAGATGTCCTCCAGGTTGATGCCTCCGTAGACCGGGGAAATGCACTGGACGATGCGCACGATCTCGTCGACGTCCTGAGTGGCGAGACAGACTGGCCACGCGTCGATGTCGGCGAAGCGTTTGAAGAGAAGGGCCTTACCTTCCATCACCGGCAGTGCCGCCTCCGGACCGATGTTGCCGAGGCCGAGCACGGCCGAGCCGTCGGTGACGACCGCGACGGTGTTGCGCTTGATCGTCAGTTTTCTCACGGCCGAAGGGTCCTTGGCGATCGCCATCGAGATACGAGCGACGCCGGGCGTGTACGCCATTGAGAGATCATCACGGGTCTTTAGTGGGACCTTCGGCTCGACCGAGATAGTGCCCCCGAGGTGCATGAGGAACGTCCGGTCGCTCATGGCGATCACGCGCGCGCCGTCGACGACCTCGACGGCAGCTCGCATCAGTTCGGCGTGACCCTCGTCAACGGCGTTGCACGTGAGGTCGATGGTCATGCCGCTCGTATTGGGGTCGACCACGTCGAGTGCGGTGACCGCTCCCCCGGCGTCACCAACGGCCGTGGTCACGGCGCCAATCTGCGAGTGGCTTTCGAGTGACACGCGCATCGTTACTGAATAGGAGGCACTGGGAGCACTCATGAACGCACTTTCTGTCGTGTCGCCTCGTCAAGGTTTCGTCGGCTGTGGTGGACGATGCAGTGGGGGCGGCCTGTACGACAATCTTAAGGCGGCTGAACGCCTTGACCAAATCCATTCCGTGCGAATATGCGCAGAAGCCCTACGAACGTTGTGCGAAACCGCGTAGTGCGGGCAGCCTCGCGACGCGAAGCGTCGCACCGCCCCCCGCCTGGCGTCGTCGATCACGAGGAAGGGACTCGTGGACCAGTATGGAGCGACTTCCCCTTGCCACTGGGTGATTCGCTCACGTCGAACGTGTCGTTGACGATGACACCGCGTCCGGCGTTCAGTGCGGCGACGTCGATGTGGTTCGGCCGTTCCACCGGACACAACGCGACGGTATCGAGGTATCGTTGCTTACGAGCGGGATAACGAAGGAGACGTCATGGGATTCATGGACAAGGTAAAAGAGTCAGCGGCGACTGCGGCGTCAGCCGCCAAGGACGCGGCGGCCAAGGGCCAGGCGAAGGTCGGCGAAGTACAGGCCAAGCGCGGTGCCGACGGCGTCCTACGTCAGCTCGGACTGGCGGCCTACCTGCAGACACAGAACCGCGCCCCCTCGACAATCGAGAGCGACATCGAGAAGTACATCGAGACCATCAAGGCCTACGAAGCCGAGCACGGCGATCTGACGGCCGACGACTCGTCGAGCTCCTAACAGATACTTTCTGACGCAGTAGCATCACCCCTACGGGATGAGTAGAACCCGCCCGAACGCCTGACGGCTTTCGATGTAGGCGTGCGCCTCTTC
>DATCFS010000189.1:0-2244 GCA_036509375.1 Acidimicrobiales bacterium | reverse complement strand
TGGCACCGTGACCCGTTCACCCACGAGAGTCGCCGCCATATCTCGGTCTGGGAGATGCCCTCCTCGCTCTAGATCCCCGTCACCACGGGGACCAATGTTTCGCGCGGATGAATACTCGATCGGGCCCTTGCGCTTACACGGTTTGCGGGTCACGCTGGGAAGAGGGCCTCAATCAACGATGGAGGGCGATGACATGAAGTATCTCCTTGGAGCTGACACCGGCAAGCGCAGAATGTTGCATTTAGAGGGATGCCCCTACGCCAAATACCGCTACCGAATGCTGGACGGTTTGGTTTCGGACTCGCAGATCATTAGCGCGCTCGGCGCGAGTCTCACCTGGACCAGCGGTTGCTCACACTGCATGCCGAAACTCTCGCGCAAGATTGACGAGGCGAGACATATCCCCAACGCCGCCTGAGTCGCCGCGCGAGGTTCGCTTCGCACGGTGACCGAGCAGATGTTGCGGACGTCGCGTCGCTCCCTTCGATTTAGTTAAATGGGTCAGTTGACGCAACTGCGTCGCGCTTGCCGCCCAGGGAGGCACCATGTCGTTGGCATCATTCGCTCGCTACCCACTTATGTTTGGTCCCTCCCCCATACATCGCCTCGATCGACTCACCGAATATCTGGAGGGAGCCACGGTCTGGGCCAAGCGAGACGACGTGAATTCCGGTTTGGCGTTCGGCGGCAATAAGGTCCGCAAGCTTGAGTATCTGGTGGCCGACGCCTTGGCCCAAGGTTGTGACACCCTCGTGTCGATTGGTGGAGTCCAATCGAATCACACGCGGCAAGTGGCGGCGGCGGCGGCGAAAACCGGTATGAAGTGCGTGCTCATACAAGAAAGTTGGGTGGACTGGCCCGACGTCACGTACGACCGGGTCGGCAACATCATGCTCAGCCGGCTTATGGGTGCTGACGTGCGACTCGTGGAGGCCGGATTTGGAATTGGCTTCAAGGAGAGTTGGGAGCAGGCCATTCGCGAGATTGAGGACCGCGGCGGCAAGCCATACGCAATACCGGCCGGCGCGTCCGATCATCCGCTCGGTGGTCTCGGCTTCGCCGGATGGTCACTCGAAGTCGAACACCAGGAAGAGGAACTCGGTGTCCACTTCGACTACGTCGTCGTTTGCGCGGTGACCGGTTCGACGCAGGCCGGAATGATTGCCGGGTTCGCGGTCCACGACCTCGACCACGTCGTCATCGGCGTCGATGGTTCTGCGAAGCCCGAGTTGACAAGGGATCAGGTCGCGCGCGTTGCTCGCCAAACGGCGGCGCTCATTGGCGTGAAACGCGAACTCACCGAAGAAGAGATCATTCTCGACGACCGATTCCATGCCGGCACGTACGGCATTCCCGACGAGCACACCTTGGCGGCGATGCGACTTGGCGCGTCACTCGAGGGGATGATCACCGATCCGGTCTACGAAGGAAAGTCCCTCGCCGGACTGATCCACATGGTTCGGAACCGCGAGATTCCACCGGACGCGAACGTGCTCTACGCCCACCTCGGAGGTCAGCCGGCGCTCAATGCCTACGCCAGCCTCTTCAAGTAGAAACGAAACAGTGACTTCACCTCGATTGACCATCACCGTGCCCGGCCGAGCGATTCGCGACGCGTTAGGCGACGTACCAAGTGGCATCGACGTTCTCGAGTGGGAGATGACCGGCCCGCCGCCAACGGACCCCATCGATATTGTCGTACCGCCGTACATGGGGACCGTCAACGCTCTCACGCATTTGGAGGGCGCACACGTTCGTTTGGTTCAGGGTCTCTCCAACGGGTACGACGGCGTGAAGGAGGCGTTGCCCCCGAACATGGTCTTCGCGAACGCCGCGTCCGTCCACGAAACGTCGACGAGCGAACTCGTGATGGCGCTCATCTTGGCCTCCCAAAGGGGAATTCCAGACTTCGTGCGTGCGGCGGCGAAGGCCCGGTGGGCGCCGGGGTGGTATCAAAGTCTGGCCGACCGAACGGTGCTGATCGTTGGCTACGGCGGCATCGGAAAGGCCCTCGAGAGGCGACTTCTCCCCTTCGAGACCAACGTCGTTCGAGTGGCGCGATCGGAGCGCGCCGACGAGCGCGGCACGATCTATGGCTTCGCGTCGCTCAAGGAGTTGCTTCCCTCGGCGGACATCGTCGTCGTGTGCGTACCGCTCACCAGCGAGACGAACCATCTGGTCGACAACGCATTTCTCTCGCTCATGCGCGAGGGCGCCCTTTTCGTCAACGTCTCGCGCGGTCCG
>DATCFS010000188.1:0-4172 GCA_036509375.1 Acidimicrobiales bacterium | reverse complement strand
GAGGGCGAAGCCGGCGAGTCCCACGTTGAGCGAAGTTCGACGGCCCCAGAGGTCGGAGAGTCGTCCGCCGAGCAACAACAACGAACCGAAGGACAGCGCGTAGGCCGTGATGAGCCACTGTCGATTGGCGGTAGTGAAATGAAGGTCGCTTTGGGCGTGCGGTAACGCAATGTTGATGACGGTGGCGTCGAGCGCGACCATGAGTTGCGTGATGCTCAAGACGCCGAGAGCCCACCACCGACTCAATGATGGAGTCGCGGGCCCGTCGCTCATACGTCGCAGCCTAAATTCATCGAACCGTCAGGGGACGAACACGTGGTGCAGGCACGCCTTCGCCGAGCGCCGTCTCGAAACATCAACGTTTTACTAGCCGCGAGCCTTCAGAGCCTCGATGAGAGCGGGCAACACCTTCAACACGTCACCGACGATCCCGAAGTCCGCGATCTGGAAGATCGGGGCGTCGGGATCCTTGTTGATGGCGACAATGTTCTTCGAGCCCTTCATGCCGACCATGTGTTGCGTGGCACCAGAGATGCCGCAGGCAATGTAGACCGTTGGTTTCACCGTCTTACCGGTCTGGCCGACTTGGCGCGAATAGGGAACCCAACCGGCGTCCACAATGGCGCGTGAGGCGCCGGCCGCTCCGTTGAGCAATTTAGCGGTCTGTTCAATCAGTGAATAGTTTCCCGCCTCGCCGAGTCCCCGACCACCCGACACGACGACCGCAGCCTCTTCGAGCTTCGGGCCCTCACGCTCTTCTTCGTGCGTCGCGACGATGAAGGCACCGCCGGTCGAACCGAGGTCGCCAACGGGCGCGCCGACGACCGCCGCCGCCGCGCCGCCGGCCGACTCGGCGACGAACGACTTCGCACGAATGACGATGATGCCCGGGCCCTCGCCGGTGAGGCGGGCCTTCACGGTTTGACTACCGCCAAAGATGGGGTGCTCGGTGACGAGACCGTCGTTCTCGGTGAGTCCGGTGACGTTCGTGAGGACCGGTCGATCGAGTCGGGCGCTCAGACGGCCGGCAATGTCACGTCCGTCGTACGACGTGGGTATGAGAATCGCGTCCGGTGCGTGACTCGCGACCAGCGCAGCGATAGCCGACGCCACCGGTGCGCCCGGCAGACCACCCTCGAGAGCACCCACGTTGTAAAGCGTCGTGGCACCGAACTCGCCGGCCTGCGCCGCCAGTGATGCGCCGTCACCCCACGTGACCGCCGAGACCGTGGTCGCGAGCGAGCGGGCCTGGGTGAGGAGTTCGAGCGAGGTGGTCGTGAATGAACCGTTCGAAGGTTCGACGACGACCCAGATGTGTGAAAGTGCCATGGCGATCTCCCTACAGAACCTTGATCGATTCGAGGAAGGTCACGATGCGCTGGGCACCGTCGCCCTCGTCGACGTGTTTTTCACCCGCGGCGCGACTCTCGGCGGCGACCACGTCCGTGATCTCTTGACGCGCGCCGGCCGGACCCGTTTCGCTCGCGAGGCCCAGGTCGGTGACCGCGAGTGTCTCGAGCGGCTTGGACTTGGCGGCCATGATCCCTTTGAAGGAAGCGTAACGGGGTTCGACCACCCCGGCCGTGACGGTCACCAAAGCGGGTAGCGGCGTCGTCACTTCGTCGTAGCCCGACTCGGTCTGGCGTTCCACTTTGACCGTGGAGCCGTCGATGGCAATCGACTTGGCGAACGTGATTGACGGCAGACCGAGCAGTTCGGCGAGTTGAACGGGCGTCGTGCCCGTGTAGCCGTCGGAAGACTCGGTCGCACAGAGGATCAGGTCGGGCATGTCACGCTTGATTACGGCGGCGAGCACTTTGGCGGTGCCGAGCGCGTCGGTACCGCGAAGTGCGTCGTCACTCACGATGACGGCCTTGGCGGCGCCCATGGCGAGAGCGTTGCGAATGCCCGCCACGTCGTTGGCCGAGCCCATTGAGACGACCGTGACTTCACCGGTACCGGCCTTATCGACCAATTGCAGCGCCATTTCAACGCCGTAGGTGTCGGCCTCGTCGAGAATCAGTTTGCCGGACCGATCGAGGTTGAACGAGCCGTCTAACGACTGCGGCGCGGCCGGGTCGGGGATCTGCTTTACGCAGACAACGATATTCATGGGCCTAAATCTAGAGCATCGCTGACGGGCAGTTATCAGACGAGATTGGCCACCACGTCACGGGCCAAGGCGGGATCGTCGGTGATAATGCTCGCGACACCGAGTTTGGCCATGGCCGCCATGTCGGACGGCGCGTTGACGGTCCAGACGTTGACGTCCACGTCAAGTTCCTTGGCCTCTCGCACGACCTCATCGGTCACGAGCGAGAAGTGGGGATTGACCGCATTGAAACCAAGGACGTGCGCTTGGACGACTGCCGACCTGAGATCCACGTTCCAGACCAACCACCCGACGTTGAGCTCTCGGTCGAAGGAGCGCACGACGGCACAGGTGGCGACGTCAAAGCAGGTCACGATGACCCGTTCGGTCCTGCCGACGTCGTGAAGGGCCGTCACGACACGCCGCGCGAAGTCGCCCGTTTCGTCATACGTGGGCTCGCTCGGCGATCGAGAGTTCTTGATCTCCACGTTTATGGTCAAACCTTCGAGGGCGTTGATGGCGCCAACGAGGCTCGGTACGTACGACGGCAGGTTGGCGGCCTGGGACTGGGAAATGATCAGGCCGTTCGCTGCGGGGTCGTGATGAATGACGAGTTTTCCGTCGAGCGTCTCGCGGACGTCCAATTCGACGCCGTCCACGCCCAAGGCGACGGCGGCGGCAAATGACGCCAGTGTATTTTCGCGCTCTATGTAGTGCACGCCGCGATGGGCGAAGACGTCAACCACCCGACGAGTTTGACAGGTCGTATGCGAATTACATCGATGTCGAGCGAATTACATCGATGTGTGCGCGATTAATCACGTTTCACCCCTTGTTATTCGGTTACAAATTCGTTAAAATTGAACTCCCACCACCGGTGAATTCTTCGTGAATTCGTTGTGGAATTACCCCCCAATTGAAGGATTTGAAATGTCGTTGATCTGGAACAGAACTCACGCTTGGGACGATTCGGATTGGCGCTCAAATGCCGCCTGTCGCGATACGGAACCGGAGCTCTTCTTCCCCATCGGGACGACCGGCATGGCGACCGACCAAATCGAATCCGCGAAGCGCGTGTGCCTCAACTGTGACGCACAGAAGGCGTGCCTCGAGTTCGCGTTGGCGACCAACCAGGAATCGGGCGTGTGGGGTGGCACGACCGAGGACGAGCGTCGCAAACTTCGTAAGCAGTGGTTGGCCGCGCGCCGCCGTGCCACCGCCGGCTGATCGCCGAACATCCTCACGACCTCGGTCGTCGTGAACGCTCGGTGCGAGATGACTACGGGCGAGCAGTAATCGGCACCGAGACTCGAACGGACGTTCCGCCGCCGTCGGCGTAGCCAACGGTGCTCATCTCAATGGTTCCGTGCAGTTGGGCACGGATGAGGTCGCGCACGATGGAGAGGCCGAGGCTCGTGGGCACCTCCAACGAGAAGTCCTCACCGAGTCCCCGTCCGTTGTCGCGAATCTCGGCAATGGCGTTGTCGTTCTCGCGCAGGAGATTGAGCGTCACGATTCCGACGTGATCGTTTTTCGGGCCACCGAACTCGGTGAACGCGTGTTCGACGGCATTGGTCAGTAGTTCGGCGAGCGCCACGGCCAACGGTGTGGCGAGATCGGTTGACAAGATACCCAGTTCACCGTTCACGACGATCTCGACGGGATGAAGGGCGAGCACGGTGTCTTCGACCAGCAGTACGAGCGAGCGCACGATCTCGTCGAAGACCACCTCCTCGCCGGGCTCTCGCGAGAGAACCTCGTGGACGACCGCGATGGAGCGCACTCGACGTTCGGCTTCGCCAAGGGCAATACGGGTTTCCGCTTCGTCGCTGCGACGGGCTTGGAGTCGCAACAACGACGAGATCGTCTGCAGATTGTTCTTCACGCGGTGGTGGACTTCGCGCACCGCCGCCTCTTTGTTGAGCACGAGTCGGTTGAGTTGTCGTAAATCCGACACGTCGCGGAGCATCGTGACGCAGCCCGTGACGAGTCCGTGCTCGAGCAGAGGGACACAGTGGAAGAGGATGGCGACGTCGTGACCCCGGTCAATCTCTTCCATGGCGGGAATGGCGAACTCCAA
>DATCFS010000187.1:0-4284 GCA_036509375.1 Acidimicrobiales bacterium | reverse complement strand
GCGTGCGGGGATAGGCGGCGAGGTCGTGGTCGTCGTGGAACTGTCGGGGGTTGACGAAGAGCGTCGCCACGACCACGTCCCCACGTTCGCGCGCCGCGCGAAAGAGTGACGTGTGACCTTCGTGCAACGCCCCCATCGTCGGTACCAGACCGACCGTTCGGCCGAGGCGACGCTGCTCGTCACAGTACGCGCGCCACGACGCGAGGTCGCCAATTCGTCGCATCTCAGACAGGCGTCTGCGAGCGCCTGCGTTCCGCCAACTCGAAGGCCGCGTTGGCGAGAGCCACGTAGGTGGAACGCTCGGACTCGGGGATCGCGGCGAGGTGTGCGTCAATCGTGGCCATGTCGCCGCGCGACGCCGGTCCTGTGAGTGCGTCGTGCGCTCCGACAGCCGCCACGTCGGCCAACGACTGCTCGGCGAGCGGTAGGAAGTCGTCAAGCGTGAGACCAACCGACTGCGCCAACGTTTCAACCTGTCCCATCAACGCCACGAGGTGGTTGGATGCCACGACTGCGGCGGCGTGATATGCGCCACGTTGATCGTCGCGAATCGTAATGACTCGTCCCCGCAGTGACAAGACGACGTCACGTACGAGGTCGTCACCGCTCACGCAGTACGTCGCACCGACGAGTCGCCGCGCACCGAGTTCGCCCGACGGCAGCGCCATCAACGGATGGAGCGACGCGACGCGCGCGTGGGGCGAGAGCACGTCGAGATTACGCGAGCCGGCGACGTGCGCCACGACGTAGCCGCCCTCGGGTAGCGAGGCGGCGACCGTGGCAAGGGCGTCGTCGGGCACGCAGAGGATGACCAGTGAGGTTGGACCGACCTTCGCGAGTTCGTCGTGGTGGAGAAGTCGGACGTCGTGTCCCGCGCGACGCAGGGCGACCGCGAACGACGAGCCGGCCCGACCGGCGCCTACGAGTGTGATGTTCATCAAATGCTCCTGTCCGTTCCAGCCCCTCGCGGGTGCCGTTCGTCTTAGCGCAACGATTCGAGTGTACCGAGTACGGCGACCCTTCCCTCGCCGGCGCGCAGTTGCTCATCGCTCACCAGTTCCGGCGCCAATTCGTGCAACGGCACGAGTACGAATGACCGCTCATACATACGGGGGTGGGGAACGAGGATCTCGGGATCGTCGCTCGTCTCGTTACCGACCAGTAGGACGTCGACGTCGAGTGTTCGCGGTCCCCACTGCACACGTCGCTCGCGGCCCCTCGCAAGCTCGGCCGTTCTCGCGCGCTCCAGGAGTTCACGAGGCGTTGCGTCGGTGACGACTTCGAGCACCACGTTCCAGTAGTCGTCCTGAGTGACACCGCCGACGGGACCAGTTTCGTAGACCTGGGAGAGGCGGTGGTCGTCCGCACCCGCCGTTATCGCAACGCCCGCCGACAGATGTTCGCCGCGGTCGCCCACGTTGGATCCCAGTGAGAAGTAGGCGAGGCGCACTACGGCCGCTCCACCGTGCAGCGCACGCCCACCGACGCCACGTCCTCAATGACGGGGGGGCGAACCTTTCGAACGGCGACGGTGACCGACGCGATGTCGCCGTCAAAGGCGAGAATTTCGTAGGCGACGCGGTAGGCCAGCGTCTCGAGTAACAGGTAGCGGCCCTCGGTCGCGGTACGACTCGTCAGCGTCAGGACGTCAGCGTAGTTGGTGGTCTCGGCGATGTCGTCGTTGATGGCGGCCTCTTCGAACGGTCGTACCAGATCGAGGTCGAAGACGAGCGGCTGGGCCCGTTCACGCTCCTCGGCGAGCACGCCGACGACTGCGCTGACGCGCAGTTCACGCAGTTCAATGACGTCGCTCACGCACTCAACTCCGGTAAATCGAAGAGCACGGTCCTTCCGTCCGGTCCAATCGAGCGTTTGAACAGTCGCTCGACCAGTGCAATGGACGTGGGCACCGTCGGCACCTTGCGGCTCCAGACGAGGTAACCGGCGATGACGCCAAGAAGTCGGTCCGACACCTCGTCACTGTGCAAGAGGACCATTGTCTTGTTGGACATTGAATTGGCGAGGTCGAGGTAACAGGCTTCGAGGACTTCACGTTGTTGGGGACCGCCCCGTAGGGCGTAGTGACTGGCCGTCAGTCCGTGTTCGAAGTAGGCGCTCAGGTTTTGCATGACCGGCAGAATCGAGATCACCCGGCCGAAGCCCTGATGCTTCAACCACAGCAGTTCCTCGTCACGTCGCACCCGTCGATGCACGGTCGTGGAGCCGCCGGGACGCTCGGAGACCGCCAGAATCCCCTTGTACACCCAGGTGAAACTGCGCGGCTCAATCCCCGCTGCCCACTTGCCCCTCACGCGACTACCTCCTCGACGGGACGGACGAGCAGCTCACGGAGCTGAACGGCGGCCGTCGCGTCGTGTACTCGCACCATACTGACACCTTGCAGGAGGGCCCAGGCCTGGGTGGCGATCGAACCCTCCAAACGTTGGTCTACGTCCAGTTGCTCGTGACCGAGGTGGCGCAGGAAACTCTTGCGACTGGTGCCAATCAAAATGCCCGCGTCGTACTCGTCGGCGAGCGACACGAAACGGTCGACCTGCGCCAACAGGGTGAGATTGTGAAGAACCGTCTTGCCGAATCCAATGCCCGGATCGAGCCACAGTCGTTCGACGCCCGCGCGCGCGGCGCGTTGGGCAACGGCTTCCAGAAAGGTGGCGATCTCGCCAACGACGTCGTCGTAGTGCGGGTCCACCTGCATGACCGTCGAATCACCTTGACGGTGCATTCCGACGTAGCCCACGCCCAGCTCGCCGGCGACCTCGACCATTTCGGCCGACACGTCGTTGAGCACCGTCGCGCCGGCCGCAATCGCGGCGCGCGCAACGCCAACTTTCTGCGTATCGATCGAGACGGGGCCGAAGGCGCTGAGTGCTTCAACGACTGGCACCACTCGACGGATCTCTTCATCCTCGTCGACCGGTGTGGCGCCCGGTCGCGTCGACTCGCCTCCGATGTCCACGATGTCGCAGCCGGCGTCGAACTGCTCGAGACCGCGCGCGAGTGCGTCGGCGGTCGCGAGCACGCGCGAACCGGGGAAGAAGGAGTCGGGAGTGACGTTAATGATGCCCATGATCATGGGACTTAACGCCACGCAGAGCGCCGTTGATGAATGTACTGGAGGGCCTCGGCCCGACTGGACGCGTCAGTGCGGAATGATCCTCGAACGGCGGAGGTCACCGTCGTCGCGCCGGCCTTCTTCACGCCACGCATGGTCATGCAGAAGTGTTCGGCCTCGATGACGACGATCGAACCACGCGGGTGCAGTTCGCGCTCCATGGCCTCGACGATTTCGGTGGTCATACGTTCTTGAACCTGGAGCCGTCGCGCGTAGCCCTCGACGAGCCGCGCCAACTTGGACAGGCCCGTGATACGACCTTCGGGGCCCGGGAGGTAGGCGACGTGCGCCAGACCAACGAACGGTACGAGGTGATGTTCACAGAGCGAGGTGAAGGGGATGTCGCGCACCATCACCATCTCGTCGTGTCCCGCTTCGAAGGTGACCCGCAGGTGCTGGCCCGGGTCCTCCTCTAGTCCTTCGAAGAGTTCGACGTACATGTCGGCAACGCGCCGTGGCGTCTCGAGGAGCCCTTCGCGCGTGGGATCGTCGCCAATGGCCTCGAGCAGTTCACGCACGAGCGCTTGAACCCGCTCGTGATCGACCACGTCTAGGCCTCGCCGGTGAAGGTGTAAATCGCGTCGAGGTTGCGGTAGCGCTCGTTGACGTCGAGGCCGTACCCGACGACGAAGTCCGAGGGAATCGTGAATCCGACGTACTTGATCGACTGTTCCACGCGCTGCTCGCCCTCTTTCAGCAACAGTGTGCACACTTCGAGACTCTTGGGGCTGCGCGCACCGAGGTAGTGGCGAAGGTAGTTGAGCGTGAGACCGGAGTCGACCACGTCTTCAACGATCAACACGTCGCGGTCGAGCAGGTCCACGTCGAGGTCCTTCACGATGCGAACGACTCCGCTCGTCTTGGTGGCGGCTCCGTAGGAGGAGACGGCCATGAAGTCGACTTCGACCGGCAACTCAATGGTGCGCATCAGGTCGGACATGAAGTTGATGGCGCCCTTTAAGACGCAGACGAGCAGCGGTGGGCTGTCCTGGTAGTCACCAGTGATCTGGCGGCCGAGCTCGAGAACGCGGTCGTGCACCTCCTTCGCCGAGACCACCACCTCGCCGAGATCGTGTTGGGCCCAAAGGGCAGTGAAATCGTCTGAAGAGTGGCTTCCCATGTTTGGCCATCGTAGTTGTTGTCACTATTCG
>DATCFS010000186.1:0-2484 GCA_036509375.1 Acidimicrobiales bacterium | reverse complement strand
GCCCTCGTCTTTTGGGGACTCGCGCACACGCGCGAAGAGGCCATTCTCGCCGCGGTCTTAATTGCCGTCTTCGGTGGCGCGGGATGGGGACCAGCGAGCACGATGCTGAGCCGACTGGTCTCGCCCGAACACCGTCAACGGGCCTTTGGCTTCAACTTCATGCTGGTGAACCTCGGTATTGGCTTCGGAGGTCTCATCTCCGCGTCGGTCGTGAACTTACGGCACCCCGGCACGTTCGTCGCGCTCTACGTCTTCAACGCGGGCGTCACCCTGCTCGCGGCGTTCTACTACCTCACACTTCGCCGACACGGCGGTCCCGTCAAAGAGATCCACGACGACCCGGTGAAGAACGCCGAAGGCTGGCGCGAAGTCATGAGCGATCGACGGCTCGTTCGCTACGTGGTGGCCGCGATCTTCCTCATGATCGGCGGGTACGGTTCACTCGACGCCGGTCTCAGCCTCTTCGTCGTGAACAACTTGAGGCTCTCCGTGCACACCATCGGCGTCATCTTCTTCTTCAACACCTCGACCATCGTGCTCGCGCAACTCTGGGTGCTCAATCGCATCGAAGGCAAGAGTCGAACACGCGTCATGGGCGTCGTGGCCGGATTCTGGTTCTTCTTCTGGATGATCTTGGAGGTGACGTTGGCTCTACCGGCGGCCGCCTCTATTTCGATGTTGTGTCTCGCCATGGTGGTCTTCGCCATCGGTGAGACCATGCTCCAGCCCGTCGGTTCGGCCATCGTCAACGACATCGCGCCCGAACATCTGCGCGGACGTTATAACGCGGCGGCCGGACTCTCGTGGGGCGTGTCGGGCACGCTCGCCCCCGCGATCACTGCCCTCTACTTCAGTGTGCACCTCGGCAATTGGTGGCCCATCGGTACGGGCATGACCGCACTCATAGGTGGGGCGATGATGATGGACCTTCGTCGTCACATCAGTGAGAGTGCCGACGGCCGGAGCGAACTCGTCGCGTAGACCACGACGACGTTGACGTTCGTTTCGCGAACGAACGTCTCGTCAGCACGCATGACTGCGAAGAGATAGTCGCGTGGTGATACAAAAAACGAGACCTCGTGACGCGTCCTACGTACATTCAAGAAATGCCAACAGATAATCAATTTCATCACCATCGACAGTGAATCAACGACTTCGGCCGTGGCGAACGCAACGCATTCAATTCGTTGAGTCACACTCTCAGAAGTCTGTAAGGACAACATTTGGAACGACGCGAGCGACGCTCCTAGGCTTACGACACGTGCACGCACTCCTGACGAAGTCCTCGTTCGTTGTTCTCGTGGCCGCGATGTTTGTCGTGGCTACCACGGGCCTTGCCTTCCCCGCGACGCCGATCCCTCCGACGTCCGTCGGGTACGACATCAGTTTTCCCCAGTGCAGTGAAGCAACGCCACCGTCGCCCGGCTTTGGTATCGTGGGCGTCAACGCCGGCCACCCCTTCAGTGTGAATCCCTGTCTCGCGAGGGAGTTGGCGTGGGCGCAGGGTGCGGTGAACCCCAACCCGGGCTTCTACGCCAACGCCGACAATCCCGGTCCCTCGTTCGCGACGAACTGGCCAACCAGTCAACAGACGCCCAAGGTGTGTTCGGGCGCGGACTCCGTCGCGTGCTCCTACGACTACGGCTGGAACGCGGCGCGACTCGCGTTCGCGAACGCTGTCAACGCCGAACGTTCCAACGGCTCTTCCTCACCCACCGCTGCGGCTATCGCCGCACCGTGGTGGCTCGACGTCGAGACCGGTAACAAGTGGCAGACCATCGAGACCGGTCGTAGCGCGGCGACAGGTACGTACGACGAAATGGCGATCGAGGGAATGATCGCGTCGTTCACCGCCATCGGCGTGTCGTCGCTGGGGATCTACTCCACCTCGCAGCAGTGGAACGTCATCACCGTCTCGACCCCGGCGTCACTTCCTCCGGTACCGGTGTGGATTCCCGGGTTCGGTTCCGTGCCCGCCGCGCAGGTGGGTTGCGGTTCGGCCTCGTTCACCGGCGGGCGCGTGGCCCTCATTCAGTTCGGGTTGAACGGGTACGACGGTGACTACGTCTGTGGTCTCTTGAGCGCGCCGGTGTCGACTGCGGTCTCGCTGGCCGGTTCCTCCACCTTCACCACGCAGCTCGCCACGACCAACAACGACGGCACGGTGACCTACGTCCAGACGAGCGGCACGCCTCAGCTGCTCGTGAGCTCGGCTGGCGTCGTCACCACGAGTGGCGCGCTGCCCGTGGGTACCTACGCGGCGACGGGCACGAGCGTTGACGCCAAGGGCAACGCCGGCACCTTCTCGCTGACGCTCGCTGTCGGCAAGCTGCTCCAGGGCGTGCCGACGACCGCTTCCGTGAAGGCCGGCGCCTCGGCGACCTTTTCCAATCCATTGAACGTCAACGGTAACAACGGCACGGTGACCTACGTCCAGACGAGCGGCACGCCTCAGCTGCTCGTGAGCTCGGCTGGCGTCGTCAC
>DATCFS010000185.1:0-8959 GCA_036509375.1 Acidimicrobiales bacterium | reverse complement strand
ACTCGGGAGGCGTGAATGGCTTCACCAGCAACGGGTGGGTGCCGATAGCCCAACCAACGGGCTACATCCACATGCGCGACCTCCCCACACCTCGAGCCCAGGTCGCCCGACGACTTCCGCGACGCCCGTAGGGCACGACAGTCGGCCAAGAAACGGCCGGCGGGCTTAGTGTTTTCGCCATGACCATTTCGCACCGCACCATTCAGTCGAACGGCATCGCCATGCACATCGCCGAGTCCGGTGTGGGGCCACTCGTGGTGCTCTGCCACGGGTTTCCCGAACTCTGGTACTCCTGGCGTCACCAGATCGACGCCCTCGCCGATGCCGGCTACCACGTCATCGCCCCCGACATGCGCGGCTACGGACAGACCGAGCGGCCCGACGCGGTCGAGGCGTACGACATCACGCAACTCTCAAACGACATGCTCGGTCTCCTCGACGCCGTCGGCGAAGAGCGCGCGGTCTTCGTGGGCCACGACTGGGGAGCCCCCGTCGTGTGGATGCTCGCCCAACGAACTCCGGAGCGGGTGCGAGGGGTCGCCGCGCTGAGCGTCCCCTTCAGTCCCCGCACTCAGCACGACACCATTTCTACGCTGGAGTTTCTCTTCGGCGACAACTTCTTCTACATGCTCTACTTTCAAGAACCCGGCATCGCCGACGCCGATCTGGACGCGGACATTGAAGATTCGTTGCGCCGGATCGTGTGGGCTTGGTCCTACCAGTCCGACCGCGACGTAGCTGAGTTGATGCGCCCGCTGCCAATGGCGACGACGGGACTTCGCGAGTGGCTGCCCCAGCCCGACGGTCTTCCGTCGTGGCTCAGTGAGGAGGACTTTGCCTATTACGTGGGCGAGTTCACGCGCACCGGTTTCACCGGGGGACTCAATTGGTACCGCAACCTGCGACGCAACTGGGAACTAACCGAGAGTTTGGCTGACGCCAAGGTCACCGTACCGGCACTGTTCCTCACGGGCGACCACGACCCCGTGAAACTCTTCCAGCCCGGTAGAGCCATGGCGGAGTGGGTCACCGATCTGCGAGCAACGATCAACGTGCCCGAGGCCGGACACTGGGTTCAGCGAGAAAAGCCCGACGTCGTCAACGCCGCGTTGCTCAATTTCCTCGGTTCCCTTACGTGACCTGCGACGTTCCTACGCGAGCACGTACGAGCAGGACCAGGGGCTCCAACCATCGCGGTGCCAGAGCAAGGCGGCGGCGCGGACGTTCAGCACTGGATTGAGCGCCAAACTGAGGTTATTGGGGTTAAAACCGAGCATTTTCATGATGTACTGCTGGGTTCCGCCGTCATTGAGCTGGAAAAGGCCGCGGTCGTGGGTCCCATTACCGTCAAAACCAATGTCTCGGGGCTGGAATTTCGACTCGCACCAGGCCACGGCCTCGGCGTCTCGGCGAGCGGCCGGTGGGAAGTCCTTTTTGATGAGGGCGGCCACGTACTCATCGGTCGCCGTCGGGTGAGAGGTAAAGGAGGAGAGTTCGGTCACCTCGGGGATCACGGCGGCGCGGGCGCGGGGCATTTCCCTCATCGCGTGGTGGACCGCTGGCGCGAGAACCTGTGCCGACGCGTTCGAACGATCGGGACCGGGAAGAGGTGCCGCTAAGACCACGAGCGAAGCGCAAAGCACCACGCCGGTGGCGCGCACCAACTGACGCCGAGACGTCGAGACGCGTTTATAGAACTGTCGCGCTTGAAACACTGTCGAACCTCACTTGTCGAGATTCACCGCCCTTCTGGCGATGAATGAGAGAACGGCCGTGTTCGTGTAGTGGCCGTGGTCACCCTCCGCCTGGGTTTGGCACGGAGCCACCCAACGTTCGTCACGCGGAGGAGTACCCATTTTACGGGTTTGGGCATTTTTTAGCGACATTTCGCTCAATCGTCAGTAATCTAGGCGATTTTGGAAGAAAAATTGACTACAGATTGGGCCGGTCCCCCACACGGGGGGAAAATCGACTAAGAGCGCAAATTACGCCCGACGACAACGCCGTGCGCGTGTGGTGACGACTCGATGGGCACGTGACGAGCGAGCGACGCGGTCAACTCTGCGCGGAACTAAAACCAATCGGCGACGATTCCTTCGTGGCGAAGAGCGCGCGATGCGCAAGAGCCGCGACGGCCCCGCCAATGAGTGGCGCCACGATGAAGAGCCACACTTGGCTCAGTGCGGTGCCACCAACAATCAGCGCCGGGCCCAGGCTGCGCGCAGGATTGACCGAGGTGCCCGTGATCGGAATGCCGATCAGGTGCACGACGGTGAGCGAGAGACCAATGACGAGACCGGCCGTCGTAGCGTTTGCTCCTTTGCTCGTGACGCCCAAGATCACGAAGACGAAGAGCGCCGTCAGGACAATCTCGGCAATGAAGGCGCCGCCGGCTCCAATCTGGATGTGACTGGCCTTTCCCCATCCGTCGGTGCCCAAACCGGTTGTGGTGCGGTGATAGAGGGGTGAGGTGTTGAACACGCCCCAAAGGGCGAGGGCGCCCACAAAACCGCCGATGAACTGGGCAATCCAGTAACTGACGGCGTCACGCAGTGAAATTCGGCCGGCGAGCAGCACTCCCATCGTGACGGCCGGATTGACGTGGCAACCCGAAATTGGACCGAGTACGTAGGCGAGGCAGAGGAGGGTGAGCCCGAAGGCGAGGGCCGTTGCCACGACGCCGGCCATGAAGCTGCTGCCGTCGGCCCCGAAGCCGAAGCTGAGCGTCGCGACGCCCACCGCGAAAAAGACGAGCACCGCCGTGCCGAGAAGTTCTGCCGCGAACTTACGAGTCAATTGATCTCCCTAGGACAACCTTGGCCCCAGAGTATCCGTCGTTCCCCGTCACGGTCAGGTTCCCTCGGTCGACTGCTCGGGCGCGGACGCTTCCCTCGCCAACTCTTCAAAACGTTCTCGACTAAAGGCGTAGGAGAACATCATCGACGGGACGATCTCGAAGTAGCGCATGTCGTCGGGCGTGGCGACCCAGTCCTCGGGTAACGAGTGGTAGACCTCGATCCAGTAGTGGCGTAGTGCGTCGGCCTCTCCCGGTCCACCTATGACCGTCCTCACGCGGCCGTGCACAAAGATGCCCACGTCGTCGCCGATCACGTGCGCCGCACTCACCGCGGGACGCCTCGCGAGGTGCACGGCCTTGGCGGCGTGGCCGCTCGTGGTGAACCAGAAGCGTCCGTGCAAGAACAGTCCATCAACGGCCGAACATCGAGGCTCCCCACTGGCGCTCACCGTCGCCACCGTCAGGTGCCGCACGCCCACCAGATAGCGACTGAGGTCGCGCGCTGACAAACGTCGCTCTTTCGAAATGATCTCCGTCAGGTGATCCGTTGCACCGCTGAATGACGACGCCAGTAACGCGTCCAGGCCGTCCAACTCCTCGTCGGTCTCGAACATCCATTGAGCATGCCCGAACCCAGTGACGTCGTCAACCATCACTGCGCCTCGCCGCCACCACGTGCTGCATAATGAGGTGTGCCCGAGAACAAACGCGACCACAGCCTCAATCTCGCGCCCGCTTCGATCGACGACTACCGCGAATTCGCCCGGCGCCGACTCCCGAGACAGATCTTCGACTACATCGACGGTGGCGCCTTCGGCGAAGCCACAATGGCGGCGAACCGCGACGATCTCCATCGAATTCAGTTCCGTCAGCGGGTTCTGCGTGACGTGTCGTCGAGAAATCTGTCAACGACGGTGCTGGGCGAGGAGATCGCGCTTCCGGTGATCTTGGCGCCGATCGGATTCGGAGGGATGTTCGCCAAGAGGGCGGAGGTCCAGGCCGCCCGGGCCGCCGAGCGTGCCGGCATCCCTTTTTGTGAGTCCACCCTCTCCATATGCGGCATTGAAGAGGTGGCGGCGGCCGTGACGCGGCCGCTTTGGTTCCAGTTGTACGTCATGAAGGACCGCAGTTACGCCGAAGACTTGATGCATCGGGCCCAGGCCGTTGGTTGCACCACCATGATTCTCACGGTCGATCTTCCGGTCGTGGGGCAGCGATACCGCGATGCTCGTAACGGCATCAGCGGTACGTTGCCAACAATCAAGCGACTGCGCCGCGGCGCCGACCTCTTTGCACACACGAAGTGGATGCGCGACGTCGCGCTAGGGGGCCGTCCACTCACCTTCGGGAACTTAGAAAAGGCGCTGCCCAACGCGCGCGTACCGGGCGACTTTCAGGGCTGGGTCGCGAGCCAGTTCGATCCCAGCGTCACGTGGGACGATCTCGCCTGGTTGCGCCAGCACTGGAGCGGGAAGATTGCCTTGAAAGGGATCCTCGACGCCGACGACGCGAAGGAGGCAGTCTCGCGCGGCGCTGATGCCGTCATTGTGTCGAACCACGGAGGTCGCCAGTTGGACGACGTACCGTCGACGATCCGTTCACTACCGGGAATTGCCGCGGCGGTGGGCGACGAATGCGATGTCTTGATGGACGGCGGAATCCGCAGTGGGCTCGACGTCGTGAAGGCCCTGTCGCTCGGCGCCCGGGCCTGCCTCATCGGACGTCCCTGGGCCTACGCCGTCGCCGCGAGTGGCGAACGAGGTGTCGACCACGTGTTGCGCATCATCCAGTCCGAAATGCTGGTGACACTAGGCCTCACGGGAGTGAACGACGTTCGCGACCTCGACCGTACAGTCATAGTGGAGCCCTAATCTCCCCGGGCGTCCCCGACGAAAAGGAACATCATGACATTCGCCATCGAAGCGCTCCAGGAGTCCGTCAACCATCTGCGTGAGATCACCGAGGGACTCACTGATTCACAGTTGGTCGCGTCGGCCCATCCCACCGAGTGGACCGTCGCCGACGTGCTCTCCCACCTCGGATCGGCCGCCATCATCTCCAAGCGACGTCTCGATGACGGCGTCGAAGGACGAGAGATGCCCCCCGAGTTCGCCCAATCGGTGTGGGACGTCTGGAACCTGAAGACGCCGCACGCGCAGGCGACCGATTCGCTGCTGGCCGACGCCGCGCTCGAAGAGCGCATTGGCGAGGTGACGCCCGAACAGCGCGAGGCCTTCAGTTGGTCGCTCGGTCCGATATCCCTGGACTTCAACGGATTCGTCAACATGCGTCTCGGGGAGCACGCGTTGCACACCTGGGACATTGAAGAGGCGTTCGACACGAACGCGACCCTGCAGCGCGACGCCGTGCCGATCATCATCGACAACCTCGATCTTCTCGTACGCTTTACCGCCAAGACCGACGGGTCCGGAGAAACACTCCGCATCCGTACGACCGAGCCCCAGCGTGAGTTCGTGTTGACCCTGGGTGCCGACGGCGTCACCCTGGAACCGGGCGAACCAACCGACACGCACGACCTTGAACTGCCGGCCGAAGCCTTCATTCGATTGGTGTACGGGCGCCTCGACGCAGAACACACGCCCCCCTCGGTCACGTCCGAGCACCTAGAGAAACTCCGCACCGTCTTCCCCGGAATGTAAGCCGTGGCGCCAAGAATTCTTCTCATTGTTGGCTCAACACGTCCAAACCGTTTTGCCGACAAGCCCGTGGTGTGGCTCCTCGACCGCCTGCAGGGGCGCGACGACTTCGAGTTAAAACTCCTCGACCTGCGCGATTATCCACTGCCGATGTACGAAAGCGCGGTCTCGCCGGCGCGGTCCGGACGCGACTACCCGACCGAGGCACTCGCTCGACTGGGCGCCGAGATCGATTGGGCCGACGGTTTCATCATCACCTCGAGCGAATACAACCACGGTTATCCGGCGGTACTGAAGAACGCACTGGACTCGGTCTTCGTGGAGTTCAACCGTAAGCCCGTTGCGTTCGTGAGTTACGGGAGTGCCGGTGGTGCGAGGGCCGTCGAACAGCTGCGACTCGTTGCCGTCGAGTTGGAAATGGCGCCGCTGCGCCACGCGGTGCACATCCTGCCCGACCTGATGCGGCCGGCCATGATGGCCGAATCGTTCTCGCCCGAGATGTTTGAATCG
The DNA here is from genome assembly GCA_036509375.1 of Acidimicrobiales bacterium. Lineage (GTDB taxonomy): Bacteria > Actinomycetota > Acidimicrobiia > Acidimicrobiales > RAAP-2 > RAAP-2. Next base: position 2,995 of record DATCFS010000185.1, on the reverse strand, counting down.
CTCGACTCGCGACTCGACATGGTCGTCGCCGACCTCCTTTGGTGGTCGAACGCGTTGAAAACCGCTCGCGACGCCACCTAGCCGAAGTGCTTCCCTAAGGCGTCGGTCATGAAGTCGTCGTCGCTGTCGTACACGTGCGCCGATTTCACGAACATTGTCAAACGACCAACGGGGACGTGCAACTCGTGGGCGACGTGACTTTGAATCCACGCCAACTCCACGAGGTTTCCGTAACCTTTGGCTCCGAAATCGATGCTGTGCGCGTAGACGGCAAGTTCCAAATCACCATCAACGAGATAGAAATCGAGCAGGCTCACGCACGGTATGTACGAGGTGTCCGTGAGGGGCTGGAATGTCGTGATCGTCGCCGAGCGACTGAGCGGATCACGACGCAGCGTCGACACGACCCACGCCACCTGGTCGCGTCCCGAACCGGCGTAGTCGTAGAGGCGAGTCGCGTAACTCGCGGCGTCACCGAGTTCGGGCACCTCGCGGGGATCGGTGAAGTTCGCGTGCATCCACGACAGTCGCTCGCGGTCACCCAGTCGCTCGATCACGTCATCAGTCGTATCGGGCTTGGTGACGATCAGCGCCGCCATCACGACCTCTCGGATGCGAAGACCGTCGTACGTACTCGTTACGCCGCTCGACATAATGCACTTCGCAATGTCCATCCACGCGACGCCAATGCTTGGGGCCACGATCTCGACAATGGTGGCTCGCCCGGATGATGTTCGAGGGCTGAGGGGGTCGGTCACCCGATCAGTTTTAGTCGTTGTGCCCGACGACGAATTGCAACCGTCGACACGTTCGAGCTACAGCGCGGCGACGGCCTTACCCGAATGAATTGGTCTTGCGGGCGTTGCCGAGAACCGCAACTCAGCGTGTCGGGCTTTCGCGATTGAAATTGATTGCGCCGGCGCCAACTTGCGCGTCAATGATGAGGCGTGGCGCATCCCTTTGGCTTGCGGCAGTCTTCAGCGAAGGGGGGATTGCTGAGAACGGCTGACTCGTGGGACCGGACACCACGTTGTAGTCCACGTACTCCACGTGTCCAATGCCAACCTTGGTCTTCAGGTAGACAATTGCGTTCGAGGGTAGGTCGATCGTCAAGAGGCCGGCCGTCACCGACGCCTCGATTGTCCTCGTGCCCCTAGGAAAGTGCACTTGATGTAAATCGACGGTCAAGGTTCCAAATTCCGTCCGATAGGTCGACTGGACTTGGCCGGCGTTCGTTGGTTGCACGGTGCGCGCACCACTGCCGCCCGTCATTGGTACGCCCGTTGATGCGAGAAATCCGAGGGCCGCGCCAGTGACGAGAATGAAGAGCGTGAGAAACACGAGAAATACGAGCGCGATAAATCGTCGCAGCATGTGCTGGCGGGCCGACGAGCGCAGCGACAGCACCGCCAACACAGCGAGGAAGACGAGCCATAGCCACGCAAAACCGTTCCCGACTCTCGGTGTGCTGTTGAACGTCGCGAGCACAATGATGACCGCGATCACCACGCCGGCCAGCGCGACGTAGCTCAGCAAACGAGTATTGGTGACCGGTGTGTTGGCGTCGTAGGCATCGCCATCGGACGACTTCCCCGATTGGGGGATGAGAACCCACATCGCGAGGTAGATCGCCGCGCCGAGTCCAAAGAGGACCGTGAGGACGACGAAGATGACCCGGACGATGTTCGCATCAATGTCGAATCGTTCACCAATTCCGCCAGCGACACCGCCGATCATCCGGCGCTTCGTACTGCGGCGAAGTCCAGTTTCTTCCGGTGCCGACGGTACTTCGTCAACCGGTTCGGCCTCGGGTTGGTGCACCTGCTCGTGTTGTTCGTCCATGTTTCAAATGTAAGTCCCCTTCCCATCAAGGACTATGGGGATGAACCCTCAGAGCCTGCCCGACCGTGCCTCGATCTTCAGGGTTTCCCCTTAGATACAAGGTGGAGTGGACGTGTAAGAATTTTGGAATCCCCGAGCGACCGCGTGGCGCGTGGAGAAAGAGGAGCGCATGTCGATCACCACATCAAGTCACGCCGTTGTCGGCACGCCCCAACGGCCGCTCCGTCGGGGTCGCGAGAACGCCATCCTTGGTGGGGTGTGCGGCGGATTCGCGACGCGCCTCGGAATCAAGGAACGAAACATCCGCGTGATCTTTTCACTGCTCACGCTCTTCTTCGGTTTTGGCGTGTTGCTCTACATGACTTTCTGGTTGGTGCTCACCCGCTCCGGTGAAGAGACCTCGATAATCCAGGGACTATTCCAGAACCGTCGAGAGGCGCAAGTCGTCCTCGTCGCGTTCATCGGCACCCTGATCCTGCTGATCGCGCTCGAGACGACCGGCGTCAACGCCTCGCACGGATTCGCGTGGCCACTGGTCCTCGCCGCGTTCGCTTTCTTCGCGGTGTGGCGCGGCACGTCGATTGACGAACGAACGCATCTCGGTGAGTTCCTCAACTCCGCGCCAATAATTGGCGGCGTTTCGACGACGAATCGTCGGGGCATCGTGCTGCGGGTCGTCGCGGGCATTGCGCTCATCATCATCGGGCTGAAGACGCTCGATCACATTGGTGGCGTATGGGGTGCGGCGGCGCCCGCGCTCTTGGGCACCTTGGTCCTGGTCGTGGGCCTACTCGTGCTGCTCGCGCCATGGTGGCTCCAGAACGTTCGCGAACTGACGAGTGAACGACGCGAACGGGTTCGCGTCGAAGAACGCGCCACCATGGTCGCCCATCTCCACGACTCGGTCTTGCAAACGCTGACGCTTATCGAGCGTGCGGCCGCGAACGAAGGCGACGTTGTACGGCTCGCCCGCAACCAGGAACGCGAACTTCGCCAGTGGCTCTTTAGCCCCGGCACGGTGACCAACGGATCGACCTCATTCGTCGGTTTGGTTGGCGCGATCGAACACGACATCGAAAACGACTACGGCGTCAGGGTCGAACTCGTCACCGTGGGCGACTGCGTGCCCGACGACAACGTCACGGCGCTCGTC
>DATCFS010000184.1:0-2976 GCA_036509375.1 Acidimicrobiales bacterium | reverse complement strand
AACCATCGCCGTACGGGTCGCTGTTGATCGATTCCGGCGTCGTCGTCAGCGTGTCGTTCACCGCGGTGACGGTCCCGCTGACGGGCGAGTAGATCTCCGACACGGACTTCGTCGATTCCACTTCGCCGAGCGCACCGTGCGCGTCGACGGCCGTTCCGACCTTGGGTAAGTCGACGAACACGACGTCGCCGAGGGCGTCTTGCGCGTAGTCGGTAATGCCCACGCGAATCACGTCGCCGTTCGCCTTCGCCCACTCGTGGTCGTTGGAATATCGAAGTTCAGAGGGAATCAACATGGGGCAAACCTACAAGGTTTTCCGAGCCCCACGGCCGGTGCGTAGGGCAGCGAGGGCCGGACGGACGTACCCAAGTAACACGATCCACGACAAGGTAAGACCGGCCAGTCCAATGCACCAGCAGGCAATGCGCACATCGTGCTGCCACGCCGTTAGAGGGGCGTGATGGGGATTCGTCGTGAGCAGGAACAGCGGGAAACTCGTCATCAGGGCAAACGTCGAGACCTTCCCCCACCAGATCACGTCAATACGCGCTGCCCCGAGCGCCGCTAAGACGACGGTCAACAGCGACACGATCAATTCGCGCGTCAAGGTCGCCGACGCGAACCACCAGGGCACGCCACCGGCGCCGGCGACGCAGAGCAACCCAGTGATAACGAGGATGCGGTCGGCCACGGGGTCGATGATTTTTCCAACATTGGAAACCTGGCGCAGTCGTCGAGCGAGGAAACCATCAAACCAGTCCGTCGCGCCGAGCGACGCGAGCAGCCAGGCCGCGATGGCGCGGTGATCCGTGCCGAAAAGCAGCCACACGAAAACCGGTAGCAGTGCCAATCGAATCGCGGTGACGAGATTCGGCCACGTCCACCAGCCCGCGTCCGACGTCTCTTGTGGGCTCATACGAGCACCGTAGTGCTAGGCGACAGTGATCGACTGATCGAGGTAGACGTCTTGCACCGCGTGCACGAGCGCAGCGCCTTCGCTGATCGGACGTTGAAACGCCTTACGCCCCAGAATGAGACCCTGGCCACCGGCGCGCTTATTAATGACCGCCGTGCGAACGGCGCCCGCGAGGTCGTTATTACCCTTGGCCTCGCCGCCCGAGTTGATCAGTCCAATTCGTCCGGCGTAACAGTTGACGACCTGCCAACGGGTGAGGTCGATTGGATTGTCCGTCGTGAGCTCCGAATAAACCAGTGGACTGGTTTTTCCGAACTTCACGGCGTTGTAGCCCCCGTTGTTCTCCGGTTGCTTCTGCTTAATAATGTCCGCTTCAATCGTGACGCCCAAGTGGTTGGCCTGACCGGTGAGGTCGGCGCTCAGGTGATAATCAACGCCGTCCTTGACGAAAGCGTCATTGCGCAAGTAGCACCACAGCACCGTGAACATGCCGAGTCGGTGGGCCTCCTGGAATGCGGCGCGCACCTCTTCCAACTGACGCACGGAGCCCTCGGAACCGAAGTAGACCGTGGCGCCCACGCCGACGGCACCGAGGTCCGACGCCTGCTGCGCCGAAGCGAACATGCGCTGGTCGAAGCTGTTCGGGTAACGCAGAAGGTCGTTGTGGTTCAACTTCACAATGAAGGGAATCCGGTGCACGTAGCGTCGCGACACCGAGGCGAGCGTGCCGAGCGTCGAGGCAATGGCGTTGCAGTGGGCCTCAATGGCGAGGTCGCAGAGTCGTGCCGGGTCGAAGTATTCGGGATTGGGCGCGAATGAGGCCGCGGCCGAGTGTTCAATGCCCTGGTCGACGGGAAGGATTGAGACGTAGCCAGTCCCCCCGAGACGACCGTGACCGTGCAGCGTGCCGAGATTACGCAGCACCGTCGGCGTCCGGTCGCTCAGCGTAAAGACGTCATTTATGTAGTCCGGTCCGGGAAGAGTCAGGAGTTCTTTCGGAAAGGCCGTGGCCCGGTGGTCGAGGAGTGATGACGCTTCGTCACCCAAAAGTGAGGCAATGTCCATCACGCAAGGCTACACAATGACCACCCGAGCTCCGTTGCGACAAACGGGCAGACGCGCGTCAACGACCGCCTCGTCGGCGAGACTGCGGAGATGGACTTCGACTACCGATCATCGCTGCTTCGTCGACTACGCGCCGTGCACTCTCTCTACGACGACGCCTGCTCGACTATGACGCTCGAACAGGTGAACCGCGTCGTGCACCCCGAGGCGTTGCCCATTGCCTTTTCGTTGATTCATCAACTGCTCATCGAAGACGGCACGATCGTCTTCGCCGGCGGACCGATGCCACAGTTCAATGAAGACTGGGCGACCCGCATGGGACTCGCGATCCCCGACCACGGCAAGGAGAAGAGCGTCGCCGAGATGATGCACCAGCGCATTGGCGACTACGACGCCTTCCTTCAGTTCCAGCGCGACGTCTTTGGCGCCACCGAAGCGTTCGTCGAGCACATCGAACCCGACACCTTCGCCGACATCATCGTCGCCACCCCCTACGGGCCGGGTGTCGCCCACACCTTCTCGGCGCGCGTCGGGGGTGACGTCGGTATTTCACGAAGTGACGCGTTGGAGTGTTGGATCTACCAGCACGCCCTTCGCCACATGGGAGAGATCGAGCACGCCCGGGCCCTGGTTGGGCTGACGGGTATGACGACGTAGCGATAGTCTCGACGAAACGTTGAACGAGAGCGATCCAATGGCGCAGGTGCACGGAACGACGACGGACAAATTCGCGGGACTCGTCGACGTCCTCGATCGCAGCATCGAGTCGGGAGCCGACGTGGGGGCGTCCGTCGCGGTCTATCACCACGGTGAACTCGTCGCCGATCTCTGGGGCGGCTGGAAGGACGAGGCGAGGACCGCGCCGTGGGAACGCGACACGCTCGTGAACGTGTGGTCAACCACGAAGACCATGACCTTCCTCGTCGCTTACATGCTCGCCGACCGCGGCGAACTGGATTTCAATGCCACGGTCGCCACCTACTGGCCGGAGTTCA